>JAHHSP010000047.1 GCA_020025115.1 Collinsella sp.
CGTTTGCGCCCGCGCCTTCGCGCACCGATGCGAGTCCTTTGGCCCAACGCATCATGGCATCCACTTCAAAAGGAAATACCAGCCCGGCGGTGTTGCTGCTCGCCGACGGCACCGTGTTCTACGGCCGCTCTTGCGGAGCTCCGGGCACGGTCGCCGGCGAGGTTTGCTTCAACACCTCCCTCGAGGGGTATTTCGAAGTCATGACCGACCCGAGCTACGCCGGTCAGATCGTGACCATGACGTATCCGCAGATCGGAAATTACGGCATCGATCCAGACGATGCGCAGAACGACTTTCCCGTCGACGACCCGTGCGCTGCGGGTACACCGGCGATGCGCGCCATGATCGTTCGAGATATGTGCCACGCGCCCTCAAACTGGCGCAGCGCCATGGGCGTGCCCGCGTATCTGCAGCAGCTCGGCATCGTCGCCGTCGAGGGCGTCGATACCCGCGCCCTCGTTCAGCACCTACGCGATAGCGGTGCGCAGATGGGCATCGTCTCGACCGAGGAATTCGATCTGGGCCAGCTCGCCTCCCGCCTTGCCGCCGCGCCCCAGCTGGTGGGAGAGAACCTCGTGAAGACCGTGAGCTGCGCCAAGCCCCACTCCCTTACCGTTGAAGAACTGCCCGCAGCTCACGATTTCGCCCTCGCCGCCCCGACGGGTGAAAAAGAGGCCGTCCCGGCTCCGCATCGCGTGGTCGCCTACGACTGCGGTGTGAAGCGCGGCATCCTCGAGGCCCTCGTCCGCGCCGGATGCGAGCTTACCGTCGTGCCGTGGGACACCCCCGCCGCCGAGGTGCTCGCGATGAATCCCGATGGCGTGTTCCTTTCCAATGGACCTGGCGACCCAACTGCCGTTCCCGAGACGTACACCCAGGTGCAGCAGCTCATCGGCCATGTCCCGGTATTCGGCATCTGCCTGGGCCACCAGATGATCAGCTTGGCCGCCGGCGCCCAGATCGAGAAGCTCAAGTTCGGCCACCGCGGCGGCAATCAGCCGGTCATGAACCTCCTCACGGGCCGCGTGGAGATCACCTCGCAAAATCACGGCTTCGGCCTGGTGTTCTCCAGCCTGGGGGCCCTCGTGCCCGAGTTGTCCGGCGGCGTTGCCGAGCATCCGGCCGATGACGACTTGCGCTATTGGGTCGAGCGCCGCATCGCGCCGGTGGTTGAGAATGAGCGATTTGGCCGTATTCGCCTCACGCACGTGAATCTCAACGACGGAACCGCCGAGGGCATCCAGCTGCTCGACGTCCCGTGCTTCAGCGTGCAGTACCACCCGGAGGCCTCGCCAGGGCCCACCGACGCACGCTACCTGTTCACCGCGTTCACGCGCTTGATGGCGGGTGACCCGGAGTACCTGAACATCGACATCGCCGTCGACCGTCTCGCCGGCTGGAATTTCGCAACGGAGGAGAACTAGCATGCCCAAGCGTGAAGACATCAACCGCATTCTGGTCATCGGGTCCGGCCCGATCGTCATCGGCCAGGCGTGCGAGTTCGACTATTCCGGTGCTCAGGCCTGCAAGGTCCTCAAGGAGGACGGCTATGAGGTCATCCTGGTCAATTCGAACCCCGCGACCATCATGACCGACCCCGGCCTTGCCGACCGCACCTATGTGGAGCCCATCACGCCGGAGTTTATCGAGCGTGTCATCGAAGTTGAGAGACCCGATGCGCTGCTGCCCACGCTCGGTGGCCAGACCGGCCTGAACGCCGCCGTCGACCTCGCCCGCTCCGGCGTGCTCGAGCGCTATGGCGTCGAGATGATCGGCTGCGATCTCACCGCGATCGAACGCGGTGAGGACCGCAGGCTCTTCAACGAGGCCATGGCCGAGCTCGGACTCGAGGTCGCGCGCTCCGGTTACGCGTACTCCGTCGGGGATGCCCTGGATATCGTCGAGCGCACGGGCTATCCGTGCGTGTTGCGCCCGAGTTTCACCATGGGCGGCGCCGGCGGCGGAATCGCCCATGACGAGGCGGAGCTCATCCAGATCGTGACCCAGGGCCTTGAGCTATCCCCGGCGGGCGAGGTGCTCGTCGAGGAGTCGATCGAGGGTTGGAAGGAATACGAGATGGAGGTCATGCGCGACAGCGCCGGCAACGGCATCATCGTGTGCTCCATCGAGAACCTCGATCCCATGGGCGTGCACACGGGCGACTCCATCACCGTCGCACCTGCGCAGACCCTGTCCGACCTCGAGTACCAACGCATGCGCGTCGCTTCCCTGGCGATTCTTGAGAAGATCGGCGTCGAGACGGGCGGTTCGAACGTGCAGTTCGCGGTCAACCCTCAAAATGGCCGCCTCATCGTCATCGAGATGAACCCGCGCGTGAGCCGCTCCTCAGCGCTCGCCTCCAAGGCAACGGGATTTCCCATCGCCAAGGCGGCGGCGCGTTTGGCTGTGGGCTATACCCTCGACGAGATCACCAACGACATCACCCGCGCCACGCCGGCGTGCTTCGAGCCATCCATCGACTACTGCGTGGTCAAGGTGCCCCGCTTCGCCTTCGAGAAGTTCAAGGGAACCGACACGACGCTCACCACGCGCATGAAGGCCGTGGGCGAGGTCATGGCGATCGGCCGCACATTTGAGGAGTCATTCGGCAAGGCGATGCGCTCGCTCGAGGACGGGGCCTGCGGGTTCGGCGCGAACGCGAAGGGCGCGGACGAACTCGCGGCTTTGGGCGAGGGCGACCTTGCGGCGGCTGTGTCCCGCGCGAGCGAGGGTCGCATCGCCTATGTGGCCGAGGCGTTGCGCCGCGGCTGGAGCGTGGAGCGCCTGCACGATGCCACGCACATCGACCCGTGGTTCCTCGCTCGCTTGCACGATATGATCGCCGTGCAAGAGGCGGTGCGGGGCTTGCGCGTGGAGGACATCGATGCCGACGCCATGCGCCTGCTCAAGCAGTACGGCACGAGCGATGCCCAGATCGCGCTGCTGACCGGCAGCGATGAGCGTTTCGTCCGCGCGTATCGCAAGGGCCTGGGCGTGGTGCCGAGCATGAAGACGGTCGATACGTGCGCCGCCGAGTTCGAGAGCGCGACGGAGTACCACTACAAGACGTACGAGAATCTCATGCGCCCGTTTCCCGCCGCGCGCCGCGGCGCGGCTGCCGATGAGGTGCGCGGCTGCGAAAAGCCCAAGGTCATGATTCTGGGAGCCGGTCCCAATCGCATCGGCCAGGGCATCGAGTTCGACTACTGCTGCGTGCACGCCTGCTACGAGCTGGCCGAACGTGGTTTCGAGACCATCATGGTCAACTGCAATCCCGAGACCGTGTCCACCGACTACGACACTTCCGATCGCCTGTACTTCGAACCGGTGACCTACGAGGACGTGATGGATATCGTGGATGCCGAGCGCCCCGCGGGCGTGATCACCACGTTGGGCGGCCAGACGCCGGTCAACCTCACACGAGCGCTGGCCGAGAGCGGTGTGAGGATCATGGGCACGCAGCCCGATGCCATCGACTTCGCCGAGGATCGAGAGCGCTTCTCGGCGCTCCTCGACCGTCTGGGCATCATGTACCCGCCGGCGGGCATGGCGACCTCGTTCGAGGAGGCCGAGGCCGTTGCGGCAAAGATCGGCTATCCGCTGCTCGTGCGTCCGAGCTACGTGCTCGGCGGCCGCGGCATGATGATCGCCTATGACGCCGAGCGCTTGCGCGAGTACATGGCCGAGGCCACGCGCGTGAGCCCCGATCACCCCATCTACCTGGATCGTTTTCTCGAGGGTGCGTATGAGAGCGATGTCGATGCCCTGTGCGACGGCGAGCGCGTCCACATCGGAGGCATCTTGGAGCACATCGAGGAGGCGGGCATCCATTCCGGTGACTCGGCCACGTGCATCCCGCCGTTCTCCTTCTCGGAGTCGCTGCAGGACAAGCTGCGCGAGACGACGCGCCGCATCGCGTTGGCACTCGGCGTGCGGGGCTTGGTGAACGTGCAGTATGCGGTCAAGGGCGACGCCATCTACGTCATCGAGGCGAACCCGCGCGCGAGCCGCACCGTGCCGTTCATCTCCAAGGCGACGGGCGTGCCGCTGGCCCGCTGCGCGGCCCGCATCATGGCCGGAGCGGCCTTGAGCGACCTGAACCTGCCTGATGATCGTCGCAAGCTTGATTACTTCTGCATGAAGGAGGCCGTGATGCCGTGGGGTCGCTTCCCCGGCGCCGAGGTCATCCTGGGGCCCGAGATGAAATCGACGGGTGAGGTCATGGGCATCGCCAAGAGCTATCCCGAGGCGTATGCGAAGACGCAGCTCGCAATCGATTACCAGCTGCCGACGCCAAGGGACGGCCGTGTGTTCATTTCGGTATGCGACCGCGATAAGCGGCACATCCTCAGCCTCGCGCGCATCTTGCGCTACCTGGGGTTCGAGATCGTTTCCACCGAGGGCACCGCGCGCGTGCTGCGCGGCGGCAACGTGCCGTGTGAGATCGTGGGGAAGGTCGGCGTCTCGAGCGGGGGAGGCCGGGGCGCCTCGATCCTCGACCTTATCGCCGAGGGGGAGATCGCGTTCATCATCAACATCCCCTACGGCCCGGGCTCGCGCGGTGACGGTTACGTGCTCCGCACCGAGGCCGTGCGCCGTGGCGTGACCTGCCTGACGGCGCTGTCCGCCGCCAACGCGTACATCGCCGCGCTCGAGGCCCGTCAGTCCGGCGACGGCATGGAGGTCGTGGCGCTTCAGGACTTGGCATAGGCCGTGTGCGGCCCTGCGTGGGCCGGCTGCATGACATGGGGGCAATCCTCTTCGAGAGGGGGTGCTTCGGGCTTGGGACCGAGGCACCCCTGTTTGCATGACGGCGGCAACGTTTGCTCTAAATGTGGAGATGGGGGGTTAAAACCAGCCGTATCGGCTCAATTTACAAACCGCTGACAGAAAAAAGCGATAGGGGGTGCTTGTGTCAACGGGGGGGGGTGATCTGAGAGACAGCGCGAGACGGGCATCATCCCCTTATCAATAAAGCGACGGCATTGTTATTTTGGCGGTTCAACGAACCCCTTGAGACGGGCGCGGATGCGTCGTTCGGATTGCGTCTGTCCTTCCTTCCGCTTCTTTGCGAGCGCAAAAGCCCAAGTACAGGCCCTAAAAGTGACACCCTAGGGACAAATTGATAGCTGCCAGGTAGAAATAAGGTGCTATGGTTTCCGGATGCAAGTCAGGTTGGGCGACGTGCATAGATGCAAGCGACCGGCCTCCCCGTGCGGGCACGCGCCGAGCGGCCGCTCTGGGGCGGATGCGTGTGTTGGGGAGGTGCGCCGACGTGAGCAAGCGAGTTCGCGTCAACATTCCGGGTGTTCGGGTCAACGAGACCGGTTGCCGTGTGTTGCGCGTCATCGCCGAACGCTCCAACATCGAGCACGGTCGTCGCTGCGTCGAGGTTCGGCTCGCCCATCGCGATATAGCCAAGGCCGCCGCAGTCAGCGTCCCGACGGTGATACGAACCCTCGCCGCGCTGCGCGATTGCAAGCTCGTCATAGTTCGCGACAACGTTCGACCCAACGGGGCCCGGCTGCCGAACAGCTACGAATTGACCGCGTTGGGCCTCGAGGTCATCCGCATAGCCGAGGAGCTTGGGACGTTTGCGGAATAGCGCCTTCGATCGCGTGTGAAATGAACCGAGAGTGGCCTCCCTCTCGTGACAGTAGGTATACTAAAGCCATTGTCATCGCGAGTCCCTTGGAGGCACCGTGGAAACCACCGCAACTGAAAAGACCCCGCTCGTCGGCATCATCATGGGCTCTAAGTCCGACCTTCCCGTCATGGAGGGCTGCACCGCCGAACTCGAGCGCCTGGGCGTTCCCTACGAGTTGATCATCGCCAGTGCCCATCGCAACCCCGCACAGGTCCATGAGTGGGCCGAGTCCGCCGCCGACCGCGGCATCAAGGTGATCGTGGCCGCCGCCGGCAAGGCCGCGCACCTCGGAGGCGTCGTTGCCGCCTTCACCCCGCTGCCGGTCATCGGCGTGCCCATGAAGACGAGCGACCTTGGCGGGCTGGATTCCCTGCTCTCCATGGTGCAGATGCCCTCCGGCGTGCCCGTGGCCTGCGTTGCCATCAACGGCGCCAAGAATGCGGCCATCTATGCCACGCAGATCCTCGGCGCGGCCATGCCCGAGTACCGCGAGGCCATCACCCAGCTCAAGCGCGAGATGGCGGAGGCGTAGAGGCGTATGGCGAACGAAGGGGGAAAGCACTTCAAACCCAAAGGCCAGCCCGTGCCGGGTTCCGGTGGGGTCCAGGCATCACGATCGGTGAGCCCGAAGCCCGTTCCCCCGTCGCCGTATGTGCGTTCCGCCCGCGGTGCGCAGGCCCCCGGTGGAGCACGGACCTCCGGGGCCGCGCATCCCGTTCGCGCCGTCCGTCCCATGAGCGGCGCGTCGGCGTCTGCGGGGGCGTCGTCCCCGTATCGCTCTCCTCAAGGCGGCAAGTCCGGACGATCCGGCAAGCGCCGCGGTAACGCGCTCTCCAATATCCTGATTGCGGTGGGCGTGGTGCTGCTTCTCGCGGCGGGTGGTTTATTCGTAAAGGCGCAGATAGGCTATAAGAAGGCCAATGATTACTACAACGGCATCGCCGAGATGGCCGTGAAGGATTCCACAGGTGAGGACAATGTTCCTCAGATCGATTTCGACGCCCTCAAAAAGGAGAGCGACGATATCGTGGGCTGGATCTATGTTCCCGGGACGCGCATCAACTATGTGGTCGCCCAGGGCGAGACGAATAACACCTATCTGCGTCACCTGCCCAACGGCGAGTACAGCGAGAACGGTACCATTTTCATGGACATGGACGGAACGGCACCGGGCATGGTCGATCAGCAGACCACTCTGTACGGCCATCATATGAATGACGGCGCCATGTTCGAGCCCATCGATGCGAGCATGGATCAGAAAGTCTTCGACACGTTCAAGAAGGTCTACTACATCACGCCCGAGATGACCTATGTCCTCAAGCCGATGTTCACCATGCAGGTGCAGGACGATTACGTCGACGCTCGCCGTGCCAATTTCGACAGCGACAAGGCGTTCACGCAGTATCTGCAGGCTTCGCTCGCCCAGGCAAAGGCGAGTGCGAAGGATGCCGCCGCCGAGGTGGAGAAGGCCGATAAGGTCCTCACGCTCGTGACGTGCGCCGGCCAGATCATTCCCCGCACTACCCGAGCCGGCATGGTGTGCCGCGTGGTCGACACCATTGCAGCGCAGTAAGGATCAATTGGGGACGTGTTCGAATTGATCAATTTGATCAATTGGGGACGTGTTCGAATTGATCAATTGGGGACGGGTGCAAATCGAGATATGCTCGCGCCGGTCGGTCGGGGGAGGTTCCCCGCTGACCGGCTCTTTTGTTTACGACCGGAGCGATGCCCCGTGTGCGTCTGCTCGCGAAAGGACCGACCATGGCAGATAGACCATCCATCGACGCTTGGCTGCGCGAGGCCAAGGCCGATCCGAGCTTTCGCTCATGTGGGATGTATTTGGTTCACAACGGAACCGTGCGCGAGACGCCCAAAGCAGAGGTGCGTGCCATCGAGACCGATGGCGTGCGGCCCGGTGACAAGGTTGCCGGCATGGTGTTCAGCTACGATGAGGCCAGGGTGGCCGCCGCCGTGGAAGAGGCCCGCGGCCTTCCGGGCATCGGCTATGTGCGCGTGTGGCTGAATTCCGGTGAGTTGGCCGTGGGCGATGACATCATGCTCGTGCTCGTCGGCGGCGATATCCGCCCGCGCGTCATCGACGGATTGCAGCATTTGGTTGCGACCATCAAGAACACCTGCGTTGTGGAGCGTGAGCTCTTCGAGTAGCGGGCCGCAGCCGCCGTCCGACCCGGCCCCGGCTGGGAGCCTGACCGGTCCCTCGGTGTCACGCGGCCGCGGTGCTCGGCTACGTCGCCGACTTGGGGGAATCCACGCGACTTGAGGTATCCGGGTGGATCGTCATCGTCTGGAAACGATTGGCCATGTACTCGTTATCGAAATGCTCGGCATAGAACTCTTCGACCGGGGAGCTGGGCGGGATACCGCTTACGCGGCAGAACCAGCAGTCGAGCGCCTGGAGCGTCATGACGCCGTTTACCAACATGAGAGCGGTGACCGCGGCGGTCAGGGAGTAGCGCATCTTCCATGGGATCAGGTTGATGAGTTTGAGCAGGCGCGGCAAGCAGATCTTGATCCAGAACAGGCCGAGCGCCCCCCACATGAGCATGAACGGCGTGGATGTGCGCCCGGCAAACAGAATCGACATGGGGTCGGGGATGCCG
>JAHHSP010000048.1 GCA_020025115.1 Collinsella sp.
GCAGTACTGCTCTCCGTCAAGGTTGACGGATTGGGCCTTCTTTGCGAAGACCACCGGCACATCACCGAAGTGACGCGCGGCGACGCACGCGATGCCGATGCCGCTCGCCTCGATCGTCATGATCTTATTGACGCCCAGGCCATCGAACTCTCGCGCCCACTCGGCACCCGTCCGATCGAAAAGTGCGACATCGCACTGATGGTTCAAAAAGGCATCGACCTTAAGCACGTCGCCGTCTTTGACGATGCCGTCGCGCACGATGCGCTCCTCAAGCTCCCTCATGGGACTCCTTCCGCGTTCTCGATTCACAGAAGGATACCACCGCCCCATGCGGAGACGGAGCGGGCGGCCTAGAGCCCCTGACGCTCCAGCCAAACGAGCACATCGCGATGGACCTCGTCCCTGACGGGTTCGTTCAGGATCTCGTGGCGCATGCCGGGGTAGAGCTTCTCGGTCACGCTTTCAACACCGGCCTTGCGATACATCTCCGCCGCGCGATGGACGCCGGCGCCGCATTCACCCACCGGATCCTTATCACCGGACACGAACAGCAGCGGCAGCGCGTGCGGGATCCTGCGTGCCAGGCGCAGATCCGTGGCATCGGACACCAAACTCGTCAGCACGTGATATGCGCCGACCGTGAACTTCTGACCGCACAGGGGGTCGCGCCGGTATTCGGCGACGACCTCGGGATCGGTGGCGAGCCAGTCCAATTCCGTCCCAGCGCCCCTGAAGGCCCTGCCGTAGCCGCCGGCGCCCATGCCGTCGACCAACTCGCTCACATAGCGCTCGCCGTGCTTTTTAGCCAAAGAACTCGTAAGGGCCTTGCCCGCCGCCGAAAGCGGACGGGGCTGATGACCCGTGCCGCACAGGATGGCGGCACGCACGCCGAAGGCGTGACGGGCCAGGAACACACGGGTGATGAAACTGCCCATGGAGTGTCCGAAAATCACGTACGGGATGCCGCTCACCCGCATGTCGCAATGTCGAGACAGGCGCTCGAGGGCGAGTTCGCGCAGCGTCTGCACATCGGCGATGAGCACGTCCTCGCCGACTTCGAGCGGCATATGGCCCAAGTCCTCGGCGCTCGAAACGCTCTTGCCATGGCCGATGTGGTCATTCGCGCAAACGGCGAAACCCTGCTCGCAGAGGAACGCGGCGAAACGCCCGTAGCGCTCCACATGCTCGGACATGCCGTGCACGATCTGGACGAGCCCCCGGGGGGCCTCGCCCCCAGAGGCCACCTCCTCGGGCTCCCACATAAGGGCATGCACCGTGGAGGTGGCATCGCGGCTGGCGTAGGTGATGGTCGTGGTCTTCATCGCGGCTCTCCGGCTTGGGCATGGATTCATGGCGCGTTCGCGCGTCTCGTTCCTTGTACCCAAAATGAAAGGGCTCACCGGTGGACGAGGTGAGCGGACGCGAGCCCCGTCGAGCGGTCGGGCGAGCCGGTTAGAGGGCGATGCGGAAATCGGACATCGGAATGGTGCGGGCATCGCGGACGCACTCGCTCGCGATCTCGTCGGCGGCATACCCCACGGTGAGCATATGCACCGGGTACAGATCGTCGGGGAGGCCGAACTCGTCGATGGCCACACGTGGGTCGAAATGGCACACCCAGCAGGTGGAGAGCCCAAGATCCTCGGCCTGCATCATCATCTGGTCGACCACGATGCTCGTGTCGATATCGCCCGAGCCCATCTGATCGTACTTGCGGACCCAGGCGGTGTCGACCTTCTCGCACGCCATCAAGACGATCGGCGCGCCGAACACGCTGCCGTCCTTGGCGAAGTGCTTGGCCGCTTTAGCCGCCTTCTCACGCAAGGCGTCCGTGTCGCACACGAGCACGCGGCTCGGATGCCTGTTGCAAGCAGACGGGGCGATGCGCCCGGCTTCCAAGATGGCGGAGAGCTTCTCGGGCTCGACCGCGCGCTCCTGATAGCTGCGGCAGGAATAACGGGAACGGGTCAGTTCTGCAAAAGACACGTGTCTCTCCTTCGATGTTCGACGTTACAGGTACTTGCGCCAGTCGTCCTCTTCCTCTTCCTCATCTTCGGCGACGGCGGCCAGCTCGGCGGCGCGACGCTCGGCCAGGGCGTCGGCGAAGCTCATCGGATTCCTCTCGGGGAAGGTCGCGAGCGCGTGCTCGAAGCAGGCGAGGTTATCGTTGAAGCGATCGCGCGGGACGGCGAAGATCGCAAGCTCGACGCCGTGGGCGCCCGTCGCCAGCTCCTCGCGGAACAAGTCGGACACGACCTCGGCATCCCAACCGAAGACGCCGCATCCCCAAGCCCCCAGCACGACTTGCCTATGGCCCAGCGCATCGACTATGTCGAGGGCGAAGCGGATGCGATCGCGCATGGCGCGCATGAGGATGTCTTCGCCGACGTTGTATTCCTCGCGGGCGCGGCGCGCGTTGGGCGCGGCCACCACGAGCACATCGGCGTAGGCATGGATCTTCTCACGGGAGAAGCGCACCTTGGGGACGACGAGGGCGCGATTTCGATAGAGATCGCAGTTGATATTGCGGCGACGGTTCTCCCCGTACCAGTCGCCCTGCCTCTCAAGCACGTTGTACAGGAACGATTCGGCGCACAGGGCCTCCTCCTGCGCCCAGGAGCCGCGGATGTAGCCGCCGCCCGGGCTGGTGAACGATGCGAAGTCGAGTATCGCCAGATCGCAAAACTCGGCACGGCCGCGGCCGTTCTCGAGAATCGCCGCCACGGCATCGGCGGCCATAACGCGGACCTCGGGCACGCGGCCCTCGACCTCGGTTTCGACGGGAGCCTCGAAACGCCGGACGCCGGCGAGGCTGCGTTCGATCTCCCTGCCGAATCGGGCAGTCATCTGCTCGGTGTGGCGCTGCGCCTTCTCCGCGCGGGCCTGCTTTTTAGGATTGGGCTTGCGATCTGCCATTCTCGTCTCCTTACAAACCGGCGAGCGCTTGCTCGACGTCTGCGACCAAATCATCGGTGCTCTCGATACCGCACGAGAGGCGCACCATGTCGGGGGCGATGCCGCAGGCCTCGAGCTCGGCATCGTTCATCTGGCGGTGCGTGGCGTTGGCCGGATGCAGGCAACAGGTGCGAGCGTCGGCCACATGCGTGGCGATCTGCGCGATCTTGAGGCTCTTCATGAACTGCTCGGCAGCCTCGCGCCCGCCGTTAAAGCCGAAGCTCACCACACCGCAGGAACCGTTCGGGAGGTATTTCTGCGCGAGGTCGTAATACTCGTCACCGGGAAGGCCGGGGTATCGCACGAAGCGAACGGCCGGGTGTCCGGCGAGGAACTCGGCCATGGCCTGGCCGTTCTTGCAGTGCTGCGGCATACGCACGTGCAGGCTCTCGAGGCCGAGGTTCAGCAGGTAGGCGTTTTGAGGGCTCTGGATTGACCCGAAATCGCGCATGAGCTGGGCCGTGGCCTTGGTGATGAAAGCGCCCTCGAGACCGAAGCGCTCGGTGTAGACGACGCCGTGATAGGACTCGTCGGGAGTGGTCAGACCGGGGAACTTGTCGGCGTGCGCGGTCCAGTCGAAGCGACCGGAGTCCACGATGGCGCCGCCCACGGCCGCGCCATGACCGTCCATGTACTTCGTGGTGGAATGCGTCACGATATCGGCGCCCCACTCGATGGGCCGGCAGTTGACGGGCGTGGGGAACGTGTTGTCGACGATCAACGGCACGCCGTGGGCATGGGCGGCCGCGGCGAAACGCTCGATGTCGAGCACGGCAAGCGCCGGATTGGCGATGGTCTCGCCGAAGACGCACTTGGTGTTGGGCCGGAAAGCCGCCTCGAGCTCCTCATCGGTCGCGCTGGGAGCGACGAAGGTGCACTCCAGGCCCATGCGGCGCATGGTGTGGGCGAGCAGGTTGTAGCTTCCCCCGTAGATGGCGGAGCTCGCGACCACATGGTCGCCCGCCCCGGCGATGTTGAAGACGGCGAAGAAGTTCGCCGCCTGACCGGAGCTCGTCAACATCGCGGCGGTGCCGCCCTCGAGCTCGCAGATCTTGGCCGCGACCGCATCGTTGGTGGGATTCTGAAGACGGGTATAGAAGTAACCCGACTCCTCGAGGTCGAATAGTTTGCCCATGTGCTCGGAGGTGTCGTACTTCCAGGTGGTGGACTGGTAGATGGGCACCTGACGGGGCTCCGCGTCACCGGGGCGATAGCCGCCCTGCACGCACGTGGTTCCGATATGCTCGGCCATGGGCTCTCCTTCGTTCAGTCGGGTTCGGCCACCCAGGCCCACCCCTGTGTTCAGATAGGTAAAATGGTATACCGTTCAGGGCGATCGGGAAGGAAGAACTATGGCAATCAACAAAGATGAAATCTCACTCGACCGCGGGGCGCTCAAGGCGGCGGCCGCGGATTTCCATGCGCAGGGGTTCAACTGCGCGCAATCCGTGATATGCGCGGTTGCACCGGAGCTCGGTCTCGACGCCCACACGGTCTTTGCGCTCGCCGAGGGCTTTGGAGCGGGCATGGGCGGCATGTCCGAGACCTGCGGCGCCATCACGGGCGGCGTCATGGCGCTCGGCCAGGTGAGCAGCTCGGGGTTCGATGCGCCGGGAAGCAAGGGGGCCACCTATCTCATGGCACGCGCGTACTGCGACGCGTTCCGCGCAAAGAACGGCTCCACCATCTGCCGTGAGCTCAAGGGCCTGGGTTCGGGCGCCGGGGCGCTGCGCAGCTGCGCCGGGTGCATCGACGACTCCATCGATTTGCTCGTCGACGCCCTCACCGCATAACGCGACGGAGACTCAAAACTCGGCGAAATGAGCGGGAGCGACCTCGAGGCGCTCGCGCCCGGCCGTCAACTCGACGAGCTTGGGGCGAAGCATCTCATGCTCCCCCTCCCGATATATCGCGTGGATGAGGACCTCCTCGGTGTAATCGGTGCCGACGATCTTGCCGCCGGTATCGGCGATCATGCGGACCACCTGCTCATATTGGGAATAGGCCACCGCGACGTCCACATTGGCCACGCTCGTCATCTCGACGATATCGCCCGCCGCGCGCGCGGCCTCGATGGCGGCCTGCGCCGCCGCCGTGTACGCGCGCACGAGGCCGCCCGGCCCGAGCAACGTCCCCCCGAAATAGCGCGTGGTCACGCAGCACACATCCTTGAGCCCGGCGCCGCGCAGCACCTCCAGCGTCGGCATACCGCTCGTACGCTGCGGCTCCCCATCATCGCTGGCACGTTCCGTGCCGTCCAGCAAGATGAACGCGGGAACGTTGTGCCGGGCGTCGTAATGCCTCGCCCGTACGGCCGCGTGGTGCGCCTGGGCCTCATCCACCGACTCGACATGGACCAGTTGCGCGATGAATCGGCTCTTGCGATCCTCGAACTCCCCCAAGCCCATGACACCGGAACGAACGGTGAAATACGAATCAGCCATAACCCCTCACAACCGGGCCCCATACGGTGCGGGGCCTAGGACGAACGTGCATTTCCCGTATTGAAGCATAGTCGATTACCCCGCCCAGACAAATCGCCATCGCCCCGCATGCGGTATCTCAGACCCCCATCTCGCCTCTCTCGCCAGCGCGTGGTACAATACCACCTCGCGAAGCGGGCCAGACGATCGCGCGACCAGCCCTCGTGGCAGGCGTGAGGAAAGTCCGGGCTCCACAGGGCAAGAAGCTGGCTAACGGCCAGGCGGGGCGACCCGACGGATTAGCGCCGCAGAAAAGAAGACTCCCGCTGCCCGCCTTTGGGCGGGTGAGAGAAAAGCTGAAACGGTGGTGTAAGAGACCACCAGCGTCGTGGCAACACGGCGGCTTGGCAAGCCCCTTCCGGAGCAAGCGCGAATAGGAGCGCCATGGGCCGGCCCGGCCCGCGCTCGGGTAGCGTGCGAAGAACTGCACGGTGACGTGCAGGCGAGATAAATGATCGTCCACGACAGAACCCGGCTTATCGGCCCGCTTCGCCTTTTCAACCCTCCAGACAATGCAACAGGCTCACACGGCCCGTGATACCCGTCTCGCCCCCAAGAGCTTACACGACCCTTACAAAGCTTTCCGACGTTAAGCCATGGTAAGCATTACGTAAGGTATACAATCAAAGCGTTGTGTAAACAGGCGCTGTCGTGCGCCGGTATGGGAATATGGTATCCGTGGACGTATCCTTCTCCTATTTCATTGCGCAAGTCTTTTCCAATCCAATACTTGCCATGACCGTCTTGCTCACGCTGGGCGTCATCTTCGTCAACGGCTGGACCGACGCGCCGAATGCGATCGCCACGTGCGTGACCACGCGTTGCCTGCCGCCCAAGACCGCCATCGTCATGAGCGCGATCTTCAACTTCCTGGGCGTCTTCATCATGACGCACATCAACGCGAGCGTCGCCTCGACCATCTCCAACATGGTCGATTTCGGCTCGAACACGCAGATCGCCCTCATCGCCCTGTGCGCGGCGCTCTTCTCCATCGTCGTGTACTCCGTGGGAGCCAGTGTTTTCGGCATCCCCACGAGCGAGAGCCATAGCCTCATCGCGGGCCTCACCGGTGCGGCCATCGCGCTGGGCGGCGCCGACGGCGTCAACATGAACGAGTGGGTCAAGGTCCTCTACGGGCTCGCCCTCTCCCTCGGCCTTGGTTTTGTCGCGGGTTGGGGCACGTGCAAGATCGTCACCCTGCTATTCGCCAACACCGACAGGCGCAAATCCAACACGTTTTTCCGCTGGGCGCAAATCGCCGGCGCCGCGGGCATGAGCTTCATGCACGGCGCGCAGGACGGCCAGAAGTTCATCGGCGTCCTGTTCTTGGGAGTGGCTTTCTGCAACGGCCAATCCTCCGTCGAGAACATGATCATTCCCGTGTGGCTCATGCTGCTGTGCTCCGTCGTCATGGGCGTCGGCACCTCCGTGGGCGGAGAGAAGATCATCAAGTCCGTGGGCATGGACATGGTGAAGCTTGAGAAGTACCAGGGTTTCTCCGCCGACCTCTCGAGCTCCCTGTGCCTGCTGCTGGCGACCTTGACCGGAATCCCCGTTTCCACCACGCACGTCAAGACAACCGCCATCATGGGCGTGGGCGCGGTGAAGCGCATCTCCGCCATCAACTTCGGCGTGGTGAAGGATATGCTCCTGACCTGGATTTTCACCTTCCCGGGCTGCGGCCTCATCAGCTTCTGCATGGCCAAGCTCTTCCTGCTGTTCATCTAGTTCGAATCCCGTCGAATTCCCTCACCCCATCTTGAAAGGACCCCCATGGCCAAGAAAAACGACGCGTTCTACTTCGATAGCTTCTCCTCCGCCGCCGAGCTCGCCTGCAAGGCCGCTCAGAAGCTCGACGAGATCATGCACGACTTCGACCCGGCCAAAATCGAGGAGGCCGTTGCGGAGATGCACGTCATCGAACAGGAGGCCGATGAAATCGTCCATGGCGTGAACGACGCCCTCATCTGCGCGTTCATCACTCCCATCGAGCGCGAGGACATTGCCACCCTGAGCAACAGCATCGACGTCGTCATCGACCGCATCGAGGGTGTCCTGCACCGTATATACTTCACCAATGTTCAGGAGATGCGCCCTGACGCGCTGGAGATGTCGGCAAAGGTCGTGCGCGCCACGGAGCAGATGCGCGATCTGGTGCTCGAGCTTCCTCAGTTCAAGCGATCCAAGAGCCTGCGTGAGCACGTCATCACCGTCAACACCATCGAAAGCGAATGCGACGACCTCTACATCGCCGCCATGCGCGACCTGCACACCGGTGATTTCGATCCGCTGACCGTCATTTCCTGGCGTGACGTCTACACCTTCCTCGAGTACTGCGCCGACTCCTGCGAGTTCGTTGCCGACACGGTCGAGTCCATCGTGATGAAGAACAGCTAAGGACGGGCAAACGACTCGCTCCTCCCGGCTCCCGGCAGGCATTGACCCTGCGTCGCGGATGCACCGCACAGAAAGCGCCTCGTGTCGTTGCGGACACGAGGCGCTTCTTCATCAGGTATGTAACGGGCCGCCCGTTAGTCGAGATCGTCGGCGCCGAAGTTCGGGAGCGGAGCGAACGGATCGGCCACGGGCATCGGCTCGGGAGCGGGTGCGGGAACCGGAACGGCCACGGACTCGGAACCCGTGGGGGCACTGACCAGCAGATCGGCCGGGAACTCGTTTTGAGCCTCGTCCATGAAGTGCTGGATGAGCTTGAGGTACTCGGCCTTGAACTCCTCGCGGG
>JAHHSP010000049.1 GCA_020025115.1 Collinsella sp.
GGTTCGGACCTCGATGCCGCCACGCAGAAGCAGCTCACCCACGGTGCTCGCATGACCGAGCTCCTCAAGCAGGGCCGTTTCAAGGCGTTGGATGTCGTCGACCAGGTTGCCGTGCTGTACGCGGGTAACAAGGGCTACCTCGATGACATGGCCCTCGAGGATGTCGTGCCCTTCCGCGACGGTCTGGTGGAGTTCCTGAACGGTGCCTACCGCAAGCTCCTGGAGGAGTTCCGCTCCGCCAAGATCGACGATCGCATCGGCAAGGAGCTCGAGCAGGCCATCAGCGATTACAAGGATCAGTTCCTGGCGTCTCGCGACACCGGGAAGGCGCCCACCAAGTCGGTCGCCGACGAAGCTGGAGAGTAGTAAGCCCTATGGCCAACCTCCGCGAAATAAAAAAGCGCATCGGTTCGGTCTCCACGACCCAGCAGATCACGCGCACCATGGAAATGGTCGCTACGGCGAAGATCGCGCGCGCCCTGCAGCGTGCGAAGAACAGCGAGCCGTATTCCGCCGCGATCACCGACGTGATGCTCACCGTGGCGACCGATCCCGCGCTCAACGTCAACTCGCCGCTCCTCGTGGACCCCGAGACCTACGAACGTGCGCTGGTCATTGCGATCAGCTCCGA
The DNA here is from genome assembly GCA_020025115.1 of Collinsella sp. Classification (GTDB taxonomy): domain Bacteria; phylum Actinomycetota; class Coriobacteriia; order Coriobacteriales; family Coriobacteriaceae; genus Collinsella. The sequence continues at coordinate 632 of JAHHSP010000049.1, forward strand.
CCGTGGTCTTGCCGGCGGTTTCAACATGCAGGTCGAGCGCGCCGCCGAGCAGCGCATCAAGCACTTCCACCGTCACGGTGCGAAGGAGGTCGAGCTCATCACCTGCGGTCGCAAGGTGACTGAGTATTTCCGCAAGTACCCCTTCAAGGTGATGGGCATCGTCGGCGAGTCCGACGACCCCACGCTCGAGAATGCCCGTGCCGTGGCAAACTACGTGATCGATGGCTTCTCGCAGGGTCGTTTCGGCCGCGTGGACATCGTCTACTTCCATGCGAAGAACCGCGTGGAGCAGGTTTTGCGCTCCGAGCGCATCCTGCCGCTGGACGATGAGGTGCTGCGCACCGCCCGCGGACCCCGTGCGAACGAGGATGAGGCGCCCGCGCGTCTCTCCTCGCCGTTCGAGTTCGTCCCCTCCGCAGAGCACGTGCTCAACAAGCTGATTCCGAGCTACGTGCTGACCGTCGTCCATCAGGCCATGATCGACTCCGCAGCAGCCGAGCAGGGTGCCCGACGCAAGTCGATGCACTCGGCCACAGAGAACGCAAGCGCGATCATCGCCGACCTCACGCGCACTTATAACCGTGTACGCCAGGCCTCCATCACCACCGAGATCAACGAGATCGTGGGCGGGGCCGCTGCATTGGAGGAACATTAATGGCAGATTTCATTGATATGGACTCCGCGAAGACCGCCGGTGTCGGACATATCGTCCGCATCATCGGCGCCGTCGTGGACGTCAAATTCAAGGGCGGTGTGCCGAACATCTACAACGCCCTGACCGTCGATGTCGATACCCCCGTGGGTCACATCGACACGATTCTCGAGGTTGAGAGCCAGTTGCCCGGGGATGTGGTCCGTTGCGTCGCCATGACCTCCACCGACGGCCTTCAGCGTGGCCTCGAGGTCGTCGACACCGGTGCTCCGATGAAGATGCCCGTCGGCAAGGGCACCCTCGGCCGTATCTGGAACGTGATGGGGCAACCCGTCGATGGCAAGGATATGCCCGAGGTGGATGCCTGGTACCCGATTCACCATCCCGCTCCGAGCTTCGATCAGCTCACCACCAAGACCGAGATCTTCGAGACCGGCATCAAGGCCGTCGACCTGCTCGAGCCCTACATCCGTGGCGGCAAGACGGGCCTGTTCGGCGGTGCCGGCGTCGGCAAGACCGTTCTGATCCAGGAGCTCATCAACAACCTCGCCCAGGAGCATGGCGGCACTTCGGTGTTCACCGGCGTCGGCGAGCGCACCCGTGAGGGTACCGACCTGTACCTGGAGATGAGCGAGTCCGGCGTCATCGACAAGACCTGCCTGGTCTACGGTCAGATGAACGAGCCCCCGGGAGCGCGTCTGCGCATCGGTCTGGCCGGTCTGACCGAGGCGGAGTACTTCCGCGATCGAGGTCAGGACGTCCTGCTGTTCATCGACAACATCTTCCGTTTCTCTCAGGCGGGTTCCGAGGTCTCGGCCCTGCTCGGACGCATGCCGTCCGCCGTCGGCTATCAGCCCACGCTGGCCACCGAGATGGGCGACTTGCAGGAGCGCATCACCTCGACCAAGACCGGTTCCATCACCTCGGTCCAGGCCGTCTACGTCCCGGCCGACGACCTGACCGACCCGGCTCCGGCAACGACGTTCACCCACCTCGACGCCACGACCGTCCTCTCGCGTTCCATCGCCGAGCTCGGTCTGTACCCGGCCATCGATCCTCTGGCGAGCTCTTCTGACGCGCTCGATCCCGCGGTCGTCGGCGAGGAGCATTATCGCGTCGCGGTCAAGGTCCAGGAGCTCCTCCAGGAATACTCCGACTTGCAGGACATCATCGCCATTCTCGGTATGGACGAGCTGTCCGAGGAGCAGCGCCTCACGGTCAATCGCGCCCGCAAGCTGCAGCAGTTCCTCTCGCAGTCCTTCCATGTCGCCGAGCAGTTCACCGGCAACCCCGGTGTCTACATTCGCGTTGCCGATACGGTCCGTTCTTTCGCGGCCATCGTCGACGGCGAGTGCGACAACCTGCCCGAGCAGGCATTCCGATACGCCGGCACCATTGACGACGTGCGTGAGCGCGCCGCTAAGATGGGGGCGTAGGGACCATGGCAAAGCCCATGCAGCTGCGCATCGTCTGCCCCGAGGAGTGCGTGTATGAGGGGGCCATCGCGTATGTGGCGGTTCCCTCCACCGTCGGAGAATTCGGCATATTGCCGCGTCATGCGAGCGAGATCTGCACGATCGACGGTGGCCATATCCGCGTCTCCGAAACCAAGATGGGCACCGTCGATCATGTCTTCGCGGTGACGGACGGGTACGTCCAGGTTGCGAATGACGAGGTCATCGTGCTCGCCGAGCGTGCCGTCGACACCGAGAAGGTCGATGTCGACGAGGTGAGCGCCAGGCTTGCAGGTTTTGAAGACCAGCTGGGGAATATGGCGGAGGACGACGCTCGTCGCGCCTACCTCTATAATGAAATCGCATGGTGCAAGCTGCTGCTTGCTCAGTAGGTGCAGGCGAACGAGCAGTTCGCGCGCACAGCGATTGACATCATGCCCGGGGAACGGCCCCGGGCATGTTTTTTTGAAAGGGAAACGTTTGGATATCATCCGCGTTGAAGGCGGCCATCTCATCAGCGGCACGGTCGCCGTCTCGGGTGCGAAGAACTCCGCGCTCAAGCTCATGGCCGCCACGCTGCTTGCGTCGGGGGCCACCACACTCGAGAACGTGCCCAACATCTCGGACGTCCATGTGATGGGCAAGGTGCTCAAGCGCATGGGCGCCACCATCGACGTGATCGATGAGCACACCTTGCGCATCGACACCTCCGCCGTGTCCTCTTGGGAGGCACCGTATGACCTGGTGGCCAAGATGCGCGCATCGACCGCCGTCATGGGCCCGCTGCTCGGGCGCTTCGGTTGCGCCAAGATCGCGATGCCCGGCGGCTGCAACCTCGGTGCCCGCAAGATCGACATGCATATTTTGGGTCTGGGGGCCTTGGGCGTTCAGTTCGACACCGATCACGGCTACATTCACGCCGACGCGCCCAAGGGTCTTACCGGCACGGCCGTGACCCTCGAGTTCGCCAGCGTCGGCGCCACGGAGAACCTGATCATGGCCGCGGTCAAGGCAAAGGGTGTCACCGTTATCGACAACGCTGCGCGTGAGCCCGAGATCGTCGACCTCGCCAACATGCTCAACGAGATGGGCGCCAAGATCACCGGCGCCGGCACGCCCGTCGTGCAGATCGAGGGTGTGGAGGAACTGCACCCCGTGACCCATCGCGTGGTGGGCGACCGCATCGAGGCGGGAACCTTCATCACCGCCGCGGCGCTCATGGCCGATGAATCGGGCGTCGAGGTCACGGGCTTCAATCCGATCAACCTCGGAATGGTCATCAAGAAGCTCGAGCTCATGGGCGTGCGCATCGACCGCATCGAGAACGGCGTCCGCGTCTATCGCGCCGACCGCATCGAGCCGGTCGACATTCAGACCTTGCCGTTCCCCGGCTTTCCCACGGATATGCAGGCCCAGATCATGGTCCTGTCCGCCCTCGCCGCCGGCAATTCCATCATCACCGAGAACATCTTCGAGAATCGCTTCATGTTCGCCTCCGAGCTCGTTCGAATGGGTGCGGATATCCGCGTGGAGAGTCACCACGCGATGGTGCGCGGGGTAAGTGGATTCTCCGGAGCCCAGGTCACCTCGCCCGACCTTCGCGGCGGCGCGGCGCTCGTGGTCGCCGGCCTCATCGCCGAGGGCTACACCGAGGTGTCTGCCATTCATCACATCGACCGCGGGTACGAGCGCTTCGTCGAGAAGCTCTGCTCGCTGGGCGCTCGGGTTGAGCGTCTGAGCGTGCCCGACCCCATTGACGACTAGCGCAGGTACTCTATGAGCCAGAGAAAGATTCCGGTCCAGCAGGGCCGCCAACCCTCCACGGGCGCCGGCAGCAGGATTTACAGCCGCGAGAACGTGAGCCGTTATTCCGAGCGCGCCCGCCAGCGCCGCAAGAGCGGCATGATCAAGCGCGGCATCCTCGGAGCGGTGCTCACGGTGCTGCTCGTGGGCGTCGTGGGTGTCGGAGCTTGGTTCTTCCGCATCGCGGACAATCTGAGCGGCAAAGGCTTCATCGGCGCCAACGTCCTGCAGATCCTGAACGATTCCGATGTCGCGCGCGAGCCGTTTTACATGCTCCTGCTCGGCACCGATGGTCGCCCGGGCGAGGACGTGTACCGTTCTGACTCGATCATCTTGGCGCGCGTCGACCCCGTCGAGAAGAACGCCGCGCTCATTTCGATTCCACGTGACACCCGTGTGGTCTACAAGGGCGAGACCATGAAGATCAACGCCACCCATTCCATCGATGGGCCCGAGGGCGTGATCAGGGCCGTAAACGACCTGTGCTTCGATGGCGAGCAGAAGGTCTCGCACTATGCCGAGGTCAACTTCCCCGGCATGGAGCAGCTCATCGACGCCGTGGGTGGCATCGACTTGGAGGCCACCGAGGAAGTCGATGACCCGGCGCACCTCGACGTCAAGGTCGAGAAGGGCTGGCAGCATATGGACGGCAGGACCGCCCTGGCTTATGCCCGTTGCCGCTATACCTACGCCGATGGCGACTACACCCGCATGCGGCACCAGCGTCAGGTGCTCGGCGCCCTTGCATCCAAGATCCTGAACGACCTCGATCCGGCCAGTATCATGGGCACGGTCGAATCCCTTTCCAACGTGGTGATCACCACCTTGAGCGTGCAGGACATCATGGCCGTGGCCAATGCGATGCGTGGCATGGATGTGGGCAACGACATGTACGTCGCCAACATCCCGTCGTACGCCGACGGCACGACGTACGTGAACGGCGTGAGCTATGTCTTCGTGTACGAGGATCGCCTTGCTGAGATGATGGCCAAAGTGGACGCCGGTGAGAACCCCGACGGCCCCCAGACCATGGGCAGCGAGACGGGCGGCGGATCAACGCTGAGCGATATCTCGGGCTCCGTATTTGCCTCCGAGGATGGCGAGGACGATTCCACCGTCGAGTAGGAGAGCTCGAACCGGTTTCGTCGTGGACGCGCAAACGGACGATATGTGTCTTTGACTTGCAGGCACCCCTGGCATACGCTGGGGGTGTTTCGCGTATCGGCCCCCTCGCGTGGGGGCGCCGCCCAACCAGAAAGGAACATCCATGTCCGATGTCCTCAATCGCTTTTTGAGATACGTCCAGGTGGACACGCAGTCTGCCGACGAGCACTGTGACCAGGTTCCCTCGACCGTCATTCAGTTTGACCTGGCCAACATGCTCGCCGACGAGCTGCGCGAGCTTGGAGCCCGGGATGTGACGGTCACTGAGAACGCGTATGTGACGGCTTGGCTCCCCGCGAGCGAGGGCGCCGAGGATCGCCCGCGCCTTGGCCTGATCTCGCATCTCGATACCACCGAGCAGGCGCCGGGCTTTGGCGTGAAACCCCATGTCATGACCTATGAGGGTGGTGACCTGGTGTGCGCCGTGGTGGACGGCAAGCCGGTCTCCATCAGCCCCGCGCTGCTGCCCGCCTTGAACGACCTGATGGGTGAGGAGCTCGTGTGCACCGACGGCACCACGCTGTTGGGCGGAGACGACAAGGCCGGTATCGCCGAGATCATGGCGCTCGTCGCACTCATAGCGGACAATCCCACCCTACCCCATCCCGAGCTGGGCATCTGCTTCTGCCCCGACGAGGAGATCGGCCATGGCGCTGAGCTGCTCGACCTGGATGCCTACGGTTGCACGTACGCCTACACGGTCGACGGGGGTCCGATCGGCGAGCTCGAGTGGGAGTGCTTCAACGCCGCCGAGGCCGTCGTGCGTTTCCAGGGCTTTTCCATTCACCCCGGGGACGCCAAGGGCCGCATGGTCAACGCCGCCGAGCTCGCGCATCGCTTCCATAGCCTGCTGCCCGCCGTTCAGCGGCCGGAGTATACCAGCGGTTACGAGGGCTTTTACTATCTCGAGGGCATCAGCGGCACTGTCGAGCATGCGACGAGCCGCTACATCATCCGCGACCATGATGCCGACAAGTTCCAGGCCAAGATCGACCATCTGCTTTCCGCCGTGTCGTTCATGAACGAGGAGCAGGGCTGCGAGCGCGTGACCGTCGAGGTCAAGCAGCAATACCGCAACATGGCCGAGAAGGTGGCGCAGCATCCCGAGCTTATCGACCTCGCCAAGGACGCGTTCGTCGAGGCCGGCGTTGAGCCCAACGTCATCCCCATCCGCGGCGGCACAGACGGGGCGCAGCTGTCCTTCCGCGGGCTGCCCTGCCCCAACCTCTCCACGGGTGTCTATTGCTGCCATGGGGTAAACGAGTTCATCCCGGTGAAGTCGCTCGAAACCATGGTCGAGGTTTTGACCCACCTGGTGGCCAAGTTCGCCGCATAAACTATTGCGCAATCTGTTGCAATCGCGCAGAACCACGCCGAGCGTTGCGATTGTCCGCTCGAGCCTCGGGGCGCTCGGCGTATTTGGGGTAGAATGCAGCGCAGAGAACCGACGTGAAGGGAACGATCGTGGAAGCAGCCGACCAGAGCGCCAAGCCACATCTCACCATGGCAAACGAGGATTACCTCGAGTGCATCGTGCGCATCGAGGCGGAGGAGTCCGACCAGGGTGCCGACGGCATCCGTTCGGTCGAGATTGCTCAGCGCCTGGATGTCTCCAAGGCTTCGGTCAACAAGGCGATTGCATCGCTCAAGTCCCAGGGGATGGTCGAGCAGGCCCATTACGGAAAGGTTCGCCTGACCGAAGAGGGAAGGTCCATCGGCGCCGCCGTGTGGCGCCGCCATCGCATGCTGCGGGCTTTCCTGACCGACGAATTGGGCGTCGAGTTCGACCGCGCCGATGAGGAGGCGTGCAAGATGGAGCACGCTCTGTCCGAGGACACTATGGATCGCTGGATCGCCCATATGGAACGCGATGGAATCAGCCTCGTGGACCGACGGTGAAGGTGTTCGCGCGCGTAACCCCCTGCAAGTGTGCTGTACATGGCCCCCTTGCAGGGGGTTTTGCTTTGAGGCGTGGCCGCGACCGGTGGAGGGCTGGCTCGCCATCGCGCGCATTTCCGTGCGACCGGGAGATTCTTACAGTTTGCTTAGAAAGGGATGACGCTGGTTGGCCTGCCATGGTTCGGGTATACCGAGCAATGCAGAGACGTCAACCACAAACCACCGCAAGGGGTGCATGCGCGCATGGGCGCGATACTTCATTTTGGCGCTGACGGCTGGAGGGCCCGGCTCGACGGCGACTTCAACGACGACAACGTGATCCGTGTGGCCGATGCCGCTGGCGAGATGTGGGCGCGTCGCGCGCCTGGCGCCTTGGTGTATGTCGGATATGACATGCGCCCGGGTGCCGATCATTTCGCCCGGCTGGCGGGAAAGGTCCTTGCCTCGCACGGCTTGCACGTCAAGGTGTCCGATCGTTACGTCCCCACGCCCGCCCTGTCGTGGCCCGTCGCGCAGGATGTGCGG
>JAHHSP010000005.1 GCA_020025115.1 Collinsella sp.
GCGACTTCGGCGACCGTGGTGGCCGTGGTGGCTTTGGCGGCCGCTACTAGTCCCTCGACCGCGTCGATACCTAGTTCGTCATGCCTTGTCGGTTGAACGCAGGGCCAGGCGTGAACGACCCCGATCTGGGTTTCCAGGTCGGGGTTTTCATATGGAGGGTTCGAAGCCTCCCGTCATCGCCGTTTCTCATGTGGAGCTTTCCGCTCGCACGCACGAGGGGCCCCTGGGCCGATTACCCTGGTTCAATGATTGGTTGATGAGTGCCGAGCCGGGAGCGGATCTTCGGCAGAAGATGGGTGGTGGGCTGATGGATCGTGCAAATGCGGATCATCTTGCGCGCAAGCGCGAGCGTGAGATGGAGACCGTCTCGGAGATGATCGCGTTATATTGTCGCGGCGTGCATGGCCGCAGCAGGGGAGAAGGGCTGTGCGAATCTTGCGAGGAACTCGATGCGTATGCGCGCCAACGCAGTTCCAGGTGCCCGTTCATGGAGCATAAGACCTTTTGCTCCGTATGCCCGGTGCATTGTTACAGGCCCGAGATGCGCGAGCGCGTCCGTGCGGTGATGCGCTACTCCGGTCCGCGCATGCTGTTCCACCATCCCATCATGGCGATCCACCATCTCATCGAGACCGTTCGTCAAAAGCGAAGGGCTTCCGACGCCGTGCCCGGCGGGCGCGAGTCAGCGTGATCGCCGTTTTGATGCTGGGAGAAATCAGCGGGATCCCATTTAAAATGAACAAATTGAACTAAAAAGTGTATTTGAGTGCTACACTCATCTAAATTGAACTGTTAGTTCAATTTAGATGATGGGAGCATTGATGGACGAGAAGAGCAATCCCCCGACGAGGTCGCGCACGGCGGCCGAATCGTTCGCCTTGAACTTGAAGGAGAGCATGCGTCACCGCGGCCTCAGACAGGCCGACCTTATTCGGATGGCTTCCCAGCGAGGGGCGAAGTTGGGAAAAAGCCAGGTGAGTCAGTACGTGAGCGGTAAAACCCTCCCGCGCCCCGACATCGCCGACCTGCTCGCCGACCTGCTTTCCGTTCCCAGCGGTTGGTTGACGGACGGACAGGGAGAGCCTCCCTGGCAGGTCGATGGGCGCGCGTGCGACGGCGCGTGCGATTCGCCTTCCCATGTGGCCTCGCGTCCCGTCGCCTGCCCGGAGCCCCACATTTCCACAGGCAGCCCGATTTCCGATATGCACCTCGAAGGGAGCGACATGTCCGATAACGTCCGCACATTCAAGAAATCATCCAAGCTCGACAACGTCCTGTACGATGTTCGCGGTCCCGTGGTCGACGAGGCGGCGCGTCTCGAGTCCGAGGGCGCCCACATCCTCAAGCTCAACATCGGCAACCCCGCGCCGTTCGGTTTCCGCACGCCCCTCGAGGTCATACAGGACATGCGCGATCAGCTGCCGGAGTGCGAGGGGTACTCCGACAGTCGCGGCCTCTTCTCCGCGCGCAAGGCGATCATGCAGTATGCGCAGCTCAAGGGGCTTCCCAATGTGAGCATGGACGGCATCTACACCGGTAACGGCGTTTCCGAGCTCATCAATTTGTGCATGCAGGCCCTGCTCGACACCGGGGACGAGATCTTGATCCCCAGCCCGGACTATCCGCTGTGGACCGCCTGCGCCACGCTTTCCGGTGGCACGCCCGTGCACTACCGCTGCGACGAGCAGGCCGATTGGAACCCCGACCTCGCCGACATGGAGGCCAAGATCACGCCTCGCACCAAGGCGATCGTCATCATCAACCCGAACAACCCCACCGGCGCCGTCTACGCCAAGGAGGTCCTGGAGGGCATCGTCGAGATCGCCCGCAAGCACCAGCTCATGATCTTCGCGGACGAGATCTACGATCGCCTGTGCATGGACGATGCGGAGCACGTCTCCATCGCCAGCTTGGCGCCCGACCTGTTCTGCGTCACGTTTTCCGGCCTCTCCAAGAGCCATATGATCGCCGGCTACCGCATCGGTTGGATGGTCGTGTCGGGCAACAAGCGCCTGGGTGACGATTTCATGCTCGGCGTGAACATGCTCTCCAACATGCGCCTGTGCTCGAACGTGCCCGCGCAGTCCATCGTCCAGACGGCGCTCGGCGGGCATCAGTCCGTTAAGGACTACGTGGTCCCGGGGGGCCGCGTGTGCGAGCAGCGCAACTACGTGTACGAGGCCCTCAACGCGATCGACGGCATCACCGCGGTCAAGCCCAAGGCGGCGTTTTACATCTTCCCCAAGATGGACGTCAAGAAGTTCAATATCCACGACGATGAGCAGTTCGCCCTCGATCTCCTGCATCAGAAGGGCATCCTCATCACCCGCGGAGGTGGCTTCAACTGGCCCGAGCCCGATCACTTCCGCATCGTCTACCTGCCGCCCATGGACGTGCTCCATGAGGCTATGGAGGACCTGGCGGAATTCTTCGAGACCTATCGCCAGCGCTAGGGGGCGTCTATGAAGATCACCGTCGTCGCCGTCGGCAAGCTCAAGGAGCGCTTTTGGGCCGATGCCTGCGCGGAGTACGTCAAGCGGCTCACGGCGTACGCGACCGTGAAGATGGTCGAGGTCGCCGACCGGGACCCGGCGAAGTCGGGTGGGGAGGAGGCGGGCCGCGCCCTCGAGGGCAAGGGCATCCTCGCCGCCATTCCCGAGCGCTCTCACGTGGTGTTGCTCGACATCGGGGGAAAGGAGCGCTCGAGTGAGGAGATCGCCCGTCATCTGGACGATCTGATGTTGCGCGGCGAGAGCTCGGTCACCTTCGTCATCGGGGGTTCGTGCGGTGTTTCTCCCGAGGTGCGCGCCCGCGCCGACGAACGGCTCTCGTTTGGGCGCATCACGCTCCCGCACAACCTGGCTCGCGTGGTTTTGTTCGAGCAGGTGTACCGTGCGTTCAAGATCATGCGCGGCGAGCCCTACCACAAGTAGCGCCTGCGGGACCCTTTCGGCGAAGGGTCTTCGCGTGACGGCTCCGTGCGCAAACGGGGTGCATAGAAGCATCACGGTCGGGTATCACGCTGTAGTATCATGTGCACCATCCGTGCGATTGACGCGAGCTCGCCCTCGGCCAGCTCGCTGTAGATGAAAGGAGTCTCCGTGGCAGTAGACGAGACCCTCCTCAAAGAGGTACTTGAGCAGATCCGTCCCAACCTCCAGGCCGACGGCGGCGATATGGAGTATATGGGCGTGACCGAGGATGGCGTGGTCAAGTTGGAGCTGCGGGGCGCCTGCGCCGGTTGCCCCATGAGCTCGCTGACGCTTTCCATGGGCGTTGAGCGCATCCTCAAGGAGCATGTGCCCGGCGTGACGCGTGTCGAGCAGGCCGGTGGCGGCTCCGACGCCGCGAACGACCTGTACGACGAGTACATGCCGTTCTAATCATCCGTGATGGAGCCGGGCCGGATCGTGGATACCACGGCCGGCCCGGCTCTTTATGTACGGGCGCGCCGCGTCGGTGCGCTGCAAGGGGGAGCCATGCTCAACGAGTTGTATCACGGTCTCGACCCCGTCGCGTTCTCGGCGGGCCCCATCACGATCTACTGGTATGGATTGGCTTACATGGTCGGTGCATTGCTGGCTGGATTCGTGATGTACCGGACCCAAAAGCGCTGGAACATCGGGTTCACCGTCGACGACGTCATGACCATCGTGATAGCCGTCGTGTTCGGGCTGCTGATCGGCGGCCGACTGGGATACGTGCTGTTTTACAGCAACGGCTACTACTTCACGCACCCGCTCGAGATCTTTCTCGGTACGAACGGCGGTGGAATCAGCGGGATGAGCTTCCACGGCGGTCTTGCCGGAGGCTTGCTGGGAGGGCTCATCGCCTGCCGTTACCTGCGCCTTTCTCCTCTCACGGTGGCCGACGCATCTTTTGTGGGCGTGCCGTTGGCGCTGTGTCTGGGGCGCTGCGCGAACTTCGTGAACGGCGAGCTGTGGGGCAAGCCCACGGACCTGCCGTGGGGAGTCGTCTTCGGCGGTGCGGCGGGAACGGTTCCCCGCCATCCGTCCCAGTTGTACGAGGCACTGCTTGAGGGTGTCGTGCTGTTCGCGATCCTCTACGTGCTGAGCCGCCGTGCCAAGCCGCTGCCGCAGGGTTCTTATCTCGGGATCTTCGTGCTCGGCTACGGTGTCGTGCGATTCCTCATCGAGTTCGTCCGCCTGCCCGACGCGCAGCTCGGCTACCTCGCCGGCGGGTGGCTCACCATGGGCCAGCTGCTGAGCCTGCCGTTGATCGCGGCGGGGGCGGGCCTTCTGCTGTACGCATGGAAGACCAAGCACCCGCAGTACCGGGATTGGCTGTGACGGGGTGTCGACGGTGGAAGATGGGCATGCCGGTCGCGTGAGCGATGCGCCGCGCGTATCGCGGCCCGTCGACGTCAGTCGGGCTCACCGATCGACGCAATTTGTACCTGTCCCCAATTGAGACCGTGTGTGAAGCTGATTCAAAGGCCTTTCGCATGGTCCGCAATCGGTATATCATGCTGAGCGTGTGTTTACATGGGCTCGCGTGTCGACGTGAGCGGGAAAATAGAAGGAGCATCACATGTCCGGACACTCTAAATGGGCAACGACCAAGCACCGCAAGGGTGCGCAGGACGCCAAGCGTTCCGCCCTGTTCTCCAAGTTGAGCCGTAACATCACCGTCGCGGCGCGTCTTGGCAACGATCCCAATCCGGATAACAACGCCTCCCTCGCCGCCGCCGTGGCCAAGGCCAAGGCCCAGTCCATGCCCAAGGACAAGATCAAGGCCGCTATCGACAAGGCCTTCGGCTCCGGGGCCGACGCCGCCGTGTACGAGAACATCGTGTACGAGGGCTACGGCCCGGCCGGTGTCGCCGTGTACGTCGAGTGCCTGACCGACAACCGCAACCGCACCGCCGCCGATGTTCGCTCCGCCTTCTCCCACGCTGGCGGCAACCTGGGCACCACCGGCTCCGTCGCCTTCCAATTCGAGCGCAAGGGCCAGGTCGTGGTCTCCAAGCAGATCGTCGACCCGAACGATAAGAAGGAGAACCTCATGGCCAACGGCGCTGCCGGCGATGAGGAAGAGTTCATGATGGCCATCGCCGAGGCTGGTGGCGACGACTACGAGGACGCCGGTGACGAGTGGGTCGTGTGGACCGCCGCGGGTGACCTCATGGCCGTTTCCAAGGGCATCGAGGGCCAGGGCATCGAGGTCAAGGGCGCCGAGCTCACCATGGTCCCGACCACCCCGACGGCCGTCTCCGGTGCCGACGCCAAGAAGGTGCAGCGTCTGATCGACCGCCTCGAGGAGTTGGACGACGTCCAGGACGTCTACTCCACTATGGACATGACCGACGAGGTCATCGCCGCGCTCGAGGAGGAGTAGCGGCCGCGCGGTTTTCGCCGCTTGGTTAAGATGTGCTTGCGAGGCCGGGACCGCATCGTCGCGGGCCCGGCCTCGCTTTATAATGGAAAAGCGTTATCGCGTTCGGAGGGTCCGTGCGCGTTGCAGGGAAGGAGGGTCCATGAGGCGCATGCGCAAGATCGGCGCGGTGCTGTACCTGATCGCCGCCGTGGTTGTGACCGGCCTGTTCACGGGCTCTCAATTCGGCCCCTATACGGAACGCTTCAATGCCTTGCTGGCCGTGCCGGGGGTGCGCGTACTCGCGGTCGCGTGCGTCTGCGTGGTGCTCGTCCAGATGTTGGTTCTTTTGACCGCGGTCATCGCGGACAGACCGGAGCCCGCATTTTTACGGCTGGCAAGTGATGCCCCTATCGAAGTCGCCCTCCCCGCGCTTATCTCCATCGCCCGTACCGCCGCCGTGCGCGATGACGTGCTCATCGAGGAGACGGAGGCGCATGTACGCGGCCGCGACCGATCCGAGGTCCATATCGAGATCGAGGCGATCGCGCTCGGTGGGGGGGAACTTGCGGCCATTGGGCAGGATATGCAGGTTCGTGTGCAGCGGGCGTGTGAGCGGATGCTCGGCGTGCCCGGTGTTTCCGTGCGCGTTCGCTTCCTACCCAGCAAGACCGTTACCGTCACCAGGGAGGTTTGCTAAATGAGTGATACCGCAAAGGGCGCGCAGAGGGCGCCCAAAGCCGTTATCGAGCATGTCGTCGAGCCCGTCGAGAGCGAGTCCCATGCGTCTTCTGGCGAGTCCGGCCCGCGCGCGAGCGCACCCGGCGCGGAAGCCGGCACCCGTCCCGAGTCGTTCCACGAGGCGACCTCCGGCTTTTTCCGCGAGCTGGGCCGTAGGATGTGGGAGCACGCCGACGAGCATCCTCATGCCACGCTGTACGGCATCATGGGCTTCGTTCTGGCGGTGCTCATCTTGGTGATCGGACTGTGGGACACCATCGTCATCGCTGTGTTCGTGGGTATCGGCGTGGTCATCGGCCAGGTGCGCGACGGCGATAACGCGGCGGTGAGCTTCATCCGCCGCCTGTTCGACAAATAGGGCGTCGATGTCCGCGGCGTGCATGAAGCGCGCGATGATGGGCATATTCGATGTAACGAGAGAACACGTAAGAGGGGACATCATGGCAGACGAGAAGAAGCGGGATTCGGCTGACGTCGAGGTTGCGGACCGCGTGGATGCCGACTACGACGAGCAGGTTCTGCGGGATATGGAGCAGGATATGAACGAGGTGGGCGAGCCCGTGTCTGAGGACGAGCCCGAGTTCGAGGAGGACCTCGAGGACGATTCCGAGGATTCCCTCACGTACTCCAACGGCGTTATCGAGAAGATCGTCGCCATGGCCACGCGCGAGGTCCCGCATGTGCTTGGCATGAAGGGCAACCTCATGCATCTCGTGCAGGAGACCTTCGGTGCCGAGAATCTCACCAAGGGCGTTACCGTCGAGGTCACCGACGACAACCGCGTGATCGTGAACATCTCCGTGATCATCGAGTACGGGTGCTATGCGCCGGCGATTTTCGAGGACGTGAAAGAGCGCGTGACGGAGTGCCTGACCGCCATGACCGGTCTGGAGGTCGCAGGAATCAACCTGCGCATCGAGGACGTTGTGACGCGCGATGAGTACGAGGCGAGCAAGAGGCGCCACGCCGAGGACGACGAGTAAGGCGGCGTCAAAGCTCGGGTGGTGAAGCGGCCGGGACTGCCCCGGCCGCTTTTTTGCGCGACTGAGGGTGCAACTGGGGACGGGTACGTTTTGCGCATCTTTGAGCGATGCGCAAAACGTACCCGTCCCCAGTTGCACAGCCGCACGGTGGGAATGCGGCCATTTTTGTTTCTTGTCGGTTTCTATGCTTGCCCGATATGGGGTACCCTGTTAGTCTCATCTCCATGATTACGTTTGTCGGACATATCGCGAGCATGATGATGGTCATGGAGATGCCCTCGCCCGGGCACTTTGTCATGCCGCGCGATTTCCGCGTGCTGACCGAGACCGGGCGCCTCCACTAGGCCGTCTCCGGCGGGGGATGGCCGTTTATCCCGATACCATCTTCAAGCGGAGTTTTCCTCGTGATCAGCATCAAGCATGTGCATAAAACTTTTGCCGTGACTCGGGCCGATGGTCCGGTCGCCGCCCTCTCGGATATCAACATCGATATCGCCGACGGCGATATTTTCGGCATCATCGGCATGAGCGGTGCGGGCAAGTCCACGCTCGTGCGCACCATCAACCTGCTCGAGCGCCCTACGGCGGGCACCATCGAGTTCGATGGGCGCGACGTCACCGCGCTCTCCGGCGGAGAGTTGCGTGCGTACCGCCGCCGGGTGGCCATGATTTTCCAGAATTTTGGCCTACTCGCGCAAAAGACCGTCTTGGACAACGTGTGTTTTCCGTTCCTCGCCGCTTCCGGCAAGGTGACTGCCGAGAACCGCGCCCGTGCGCTCGAGCTGCTCGACCGTGTCGGCCTGGCCGAGAAGGCCCAGAGCTATCCCGGTCAGCTGTCCGGCGGCCAGAAGCAGCGCGTGGCCATCGCCCGCGCATTGGCCTGCGAACCCGAGGTGATCCTCTGCGACGAGGCGACCTCCGCGCTCGACCCCAAGAGCACCAACACCATCCTCAAACTGCTGCGCGACATCAACCGCGAGACCGGCGTGACGCTGGTGGTCATCACCCATTCCATGGATGTGGTTGAGAAGATCTGCAACAACGTCGCGGTGCTCGAGCGCGGCCGCGTGGTGGAGCAGGGGAGCGTGGCGAAGGTGTTCGCCAATCCCCAAGCCGAGGCTACGCGCGTGCTGCTTGGAAAGGTGGATTGGGATGCTTAACGATTTCCTCGCGGAGTTTGCTCCGCTGCTCATTCAGGGCACCGTCGATACGCTCACCATGGTGTTCGCGTCCACTGCGGCCGCCTATGTGCTCGGCACGGTTCTCGGCGTTGTGCTGCACATTACCGCCCCGGATGGCTTGCGCCCCGCGCCCGTGCCGAATGCGGTGCTGGGCTGGGTGGTCAACATCGGCCGTTCCCTGCCGTTCATCATCTTGCTGATCGCCCTCATGCCCGCCACGCAGGCGCTCGTGGGCACCTCCACGGGTGTGGCGGGCGTCATCCCGCCGCTGGTGGTCGCGACCGCTCCGTTCGTGGCCCGTATGGTCGAGCAATCGCTCGCCGAGGTGAGCCGCGACGCCGTTGAGGCCGCCGAGGCGTGTGGCGCGTCCGTGCCCCGCATCGTGTTCTCGGCGCTTCTGCCCGAGGCCCTGCCGAGCATCGTGCGCGGCATCGCCGTGACGCTCATCGCCGTGCTGGGCTACACCGCCATCGCCGGCGCCGTGGGCGCGGGCGGCCTGGGCGACATCGCCATCCGCTATGGCTATTACCGTTACGAGGACGGCGCCATGATCGTCACGGTCGTTCTGCTCATCGCGCTCGTCCAGCTCATCCAGTCTGCGTGCAACCTGATCGCCCGCAAAGTCGATCACCGCTGACGGGTCCTCGGGCACCGGGCCCTGGCGTCCAACTAACGCCCACGCGCTTTGGCGCGTTTTCCCCTCCTTCGCACCGATCAGCGGCACTTGGGAAGCCCCGTTCAGTTTTGGGCCGCCCACTTCCGACAACCCTCTCCGAAAGGACCTCATCATGAAGAAGTTCAACGTTTCCGTTTCCCGTCGCTCCCTGCTCACCTCTTTTGCCGCCGGTTTGGGCGTCGTGGCCCTTGGCGGGCTCACTGCTTGCGGCGGCTCTCCTGCTCATCCCGGCTCGGCTGCGGCCGATTCCACCACGCTGACGGTGGCCGCCAGCCCCGTGCCGCACGCCGAGATCCTGACGGATTTCGCCGCGCCTCTCCTTGCCGGGCAGGGCATCGAGCTCAAGGTGAAGGAGTACACCGAGTACATCCAGCCCAACAAGGACACGTCCTCCGGCTCCGTCGATGCCAACTACTTCCAGCACATCACCTATCTCGAGGACTACAACGAGAAGAACGGCACCGACCTCGTGTCCGCAGGCCCGATCCACTACGAGCCTTTCGCGGTGTACGCCGGCACAGCCGATGACCTCGACAATATTTCCGATGGCGCCACGATCGCGATCCCGAGCGACCCCACCAACGAGGGCCGCGCCCTGCTTTTGCTGCAAGACCTCGGCCTGATCGTCCTCTCCGACCCCGAGAACCTCGAGTCCACGCCCAAGGACATCAAGGAGAACCCGCACAACCTCAAGTTCCAGGAGCTCGAGGCCGCCGCCTTGCCGCGCGCCCTCTCCTCCGTCGACTTCGCGGTCATTAACGGCAATTTCGCCATCGAGGCCGGTTACCACGTGGCCGATGCCCTCGCGCACGAGTCCTCCGACTCGCTCGCCGTAGAGAAATACGCCAACATCATCTGCGTCGCCAAGGGCGAGGAGGACTCCAAGGGGATCAAGGCCCTCGTCGAGGTCCTCACCTCCCATGACTTCAAGGCCTACCTCGAGGAGAACTACGGCGAGGACGTGCTTCCCGCGTTCTAAGGTCCTCTGTCCTTTTTGCCCGGGCAACGTGCTTTGATGACGAGGGAAATCCATGTGGCGGCCACCGTGGGGTGGTCGCCTTTTCCATGCCGATGGCCCTCGCGAGTGCCCGTTGCCCGAAGTGTTTCAAACGGTGCTTGCACATGGGGCCGCACGCGTTACCATCAGGGGCGCGTGGAGTCGATTTGGAAGTGGGGCGCGGCGTGGAAGAGCGGAGCGGGCAGACGAGGCCGACGACGACGGAGGCCGCCTCTTCAGGGGGGACGACCCATCATACGACGCCGGTCGAGCCCCTAGAGCATCTCGTGAGCGAGGAGGACATCCGCCGTGGCGAGCAGGCCGGAGTCCGTCGCAGCAAGGATCCGGGCCTCTTTCGCTTCTTCGCCATCCTGAACGGCGGCTTGATTCTCACCGCCCTGGCCATCGTGCTGTTCAAGACGCCCAACCACTTCGCGTTTGGCGGCACCTCCGGCGTGTCGGTCATCCTTTCGACGCTGTTCCCCACGTTGCCGGTCGGCGCCTTCATGTGGATCATCAACATCGTGCTGGTCGTGCTGGGATTTATTTTCTTGGAGCGTAAGGCGATCTTGTGGAGCGTGTTTGCATCGTTTGCACTCTCGGGCTACGTGTCCCTGTTCGAGGCGGTGTTTCCCGCGGCGTCGACGGCCTCCATCACGGGGGATATGTGGCTTGACCTGTGCTTTGCCGTGATTCTGCCTGCGATTGGCAGCGCCATGGTATTCGACATCGGCGCGTCGACGGGCGGCACCGACATTCTCGCGATGATCCTCAAGCGCCACAGCACGCTCGAAATCGGGCGCGCGCTGCTGCTGGTGGATATCGGCATCGTGTGCATCGCGGCGGTTCTGTACGGCCCCCGTGTCGGCCTCTACTGCGTTCTCGGTTTGTTCGCCAAGACGTTGGTGGTCGATAAGGCCATCGAGAGCATTCATTTGAGGAAGGTCTGCACCATCATCTGCAAGGAGCCCTTGAAGGTCGAGACCTACATCGTCAAGGAGCTCAATCGCACGGCGACTATCAGTCGCGGATACGGCGCGTTTTCGGGCCAGCTCGTGACGATGATCATGTGCGTGCTGAGCCGCCGCGAGGCCGTGAAGCTGCGCCGATATGCACGAGAGGTCGATCCGGGGTGTTTCATCACGATCGTGGACAGCTCCGAGATCGTGGGAAAGGGCTTCAGAGGGGTCAACTAGGGGGCTCGCCACTTTGCCGGTCTGAACATGAATAAGCCCCGTTGATGTGAAGGCATCGACGGGGCTTCTATGTTGGGGATGTCGGCGGGGCGCTACGCCTCGCCGCCTGCGATTGCCTCGGCCTCGCCGACGGCCTCATCATCCAGGCAGAAATCGACGATGGCCTGCTTGAGGCGTTCGATGCCCAGGCCGGATTCGCTGCTCGTGACGATGAGGCGGTCGGCGGGGATGCCGATCTGCTTGCGGATCGAAGCGGCCTGCTTGCCCTGCTGCGATTTGGAGAGCTTGTCGGCCTTGGTGAGGCAGACGATGAAGTTGAAGTCGTTCTCGCGCAGGAACTCGATCATCTGCAGATCGAGCTTGCTCGGGTCGTGGCGGATGTCAACGAGAGAGACGACCAAGTTGAAGCTGCGCTCGGAATCGAAGAAGTCGCCGATGAGGCGCGCCCAACGGTCGCGCTCGGCTTTGCTTCGCTGCGCGAAGCCGTAGCCGGGAAGGTCGACGAAGTGCACGCCGTCGGCCTCGAAGAAGTTGACGTTGGCGGTCTTGCCCGGGGTGGAGGAGACCTTCACCAGGCCGCGGCGGTTGAACAGCTTGTTCATGATTGAGGATTTGCCCACGTTGGAACGGCCCACGAAGCTCACCTCGGGGCAAGACGACGGTGGGATCTGTGATGCCTTGCCATAGCTGGCGACGAAATGGACCTTGTTGTAGTTGATGGCCTCTGCCATGTGAAATGCCTCTCTGCGTGATCGGGGTCGTAGTCGGGGTGCGGTAGGCGGGCGGATGCGGGTCGCGCGACCGGGAGTGTGCGACGGCCGTCAGTCGAGCGGCTCGGTTCCGAGCTGGACGGCGAGACGGCGAACGATGGAGAGCACGAGGGAGCTGGCGCTCTTGGCGTACTCCTCGAGATCGAACTCACGGGAGGACAAGGCATCGTAGCTCTCGTCGCAGTTGTCCGAGATGGCGCGCAGCACCAGGCAATCGATGCCGTTCTTGGCCGCGACGTGCGCGATGGCGGCACCCTCCATCTCCACGCAGTCGCCCTGCGTTGCGGCGATAGCGGCGGCCTTCGCCTCGGTGCCACTCACGAAGCGGTCGCCCGTGGCGATCGTGCCGCGCAGGAAGCGCTGCGGTTCTACGTCGGTGTTGTTGCGACGGAAGAGAGTGGCGTCGGCCTCGGCCCGGGCGGTGGCGGCATCGCCCTCGGAGAGCGCGGCATCGACAAAGCCGTGCGCGCGCAAGGTCTGCTCGGCGAGCTCGACCAGGAAATCGCTGCTGGAGAATTCCTCGAGACCGGGGGTCGACTCGGCGATGAGGGGGGTGTCGGTATCGAGGTAGCGCAAGCGCTCGCCGATCACGACGTCGCCGATGTGCAAGGCGGGGTTGAGGCCGCCGGCGATGCCGGAGAAGATGATGGCGTTGGCGCCGTGCGCGCTGATGAGGTGCTGGGCTGCGGCCGCGGCGTTGACGGTGCCCATGCCCGCCGTGGTGGCGACGACCTCGAATCCGTGGTATTCGCCGCCCACGATGTGCAGGCCCGCCTCGTCCGCGACGGTGCCCTTCTCGACGGCGGCGTAGATTTGGCGCACTTCCTTTTCGAGCGCTCCGATGATGGCGATGACAGGTGCCATGGGCCTCCAATCTTCAAATATAATCGCGGCCTATTTTACCAGCAGGGAGTCTCAATTGGGGACAGGTACAAATTGCGCTATTCCCGCTTGCGGGCAACGCAACGCTTGATGGGGCGACCCTGCCGGTCGATACAAGGGCACCTCAATTCGCACCTGTCCCCAGTTGCGCAAAGTAGGTCAATTTGCACCTGTCCCCAGTTGCGCAAAGTAGGTCAATTTGTACCTGTCCCCAGTTGCGCAATTGCGTTTGAGCCGATTCGATAGACGTTCCGTGATGATTCACACTGTGTGCAATAATGCACGTCGAGTGAAATATCCCGTATGGAAAGGACTCGATGTCCAGATGGAGGCCGTACGTCCCCTGAAGTCGGACCGGCGTATCTTGCGCTCGCAGCGTGCTTTGCGCGAGGCCCTCGTGGCGGAGCTCAACTCGGGTGTGGACATCGCCCGCGTGAGCGTGGCCGCCCTCACCGACCGTGCGGGCCTCACCCGCCGCACGTTCTACTCGCATTACAAGGACATTCCCGATTTCATCGAGCAGGTCGAGAACGGCCTGTTCGATGAGATTCGCGTCCGCGTCCGCGCCATTGCCGAGGCGACGCTGCCCGATCTGTACAAGAATATCGAGCATCTCGAGCCGGCGCCCGGCTCGGTCGAATTGCTCACGTACATCTCCGAGAACCGCGACCTCATCGGCGCCCTCATCGGGCCCGGCGGCGATCAGGCGTTCATCAGGAAAGTCGTCGACATGTCGCGCTCCGAGGTGTCCGACCGCATGCAGACCGGCATCCTGCCCTCCGCCGTGGGCGCGTTCTTCGACTATTATCTCGCCTCGGTGATCTCGGCCGAGGTCGGTGTGGTCCAGCGGTGGTTCGAACGCGATTTGGCAGAGGGCCCCGAGACCATGGCGCGCATCATGACGGTGATCGCCTTCGTGCGCCCGGGCGACCTGTACGGCATGCCCATCGACGTCAAGGTTCCCGCATATGGGGCCAAGCTCATGGGGCTGAATATCGACATTCCGGCTATGGGCTTCAACGACATCACCTCAGGTTCCACAGGGAGGAACGACTGATGACCGACATACATACCAAGGCCGTCGAGAACGCGGTTTGGAACCCCGGTAACGCAACGGACGCCCTCCATCTGGGCATCGACGTGGGCTCCACCACCGTCAAGCTCGCGGTTCTGAACGACGAGAACGAAATCGTCTACGCCAAGTACCAGCGTCATCACACCGATGTCCGCGCATGTGCGCGCGACCTGTTCGAGGGTGCGGCGTCGCTTCTGCCCGAGGCGCAGATGACCTGCGCCATCACGGGTTCGGGCGGTTTGCTGCTCTCCCAGTGGCTCGGCCTCGAGTTCGTGCAGGAGGTCATCGCGAGCAAGCGCGCGGTGGAGACCTTGATTCCGCAGACCGACGTCGCCATCGAGCTTGGCGGCGAGGATGCCAAGATCATCTATTTCGATTCCGGTATCGAGCAGCGCATGAACGGCACGTGCGCCGGCGGCACCGGCGCGTTCATCGACCAGATGGCCACGTTGCTGCATACCGATGCCGCCGGTCTGAACGAGCTCGCCGCACGGGCGACGAACATCTATCCGATCGCCAGCCGTTGCGGCGTGTTCGCCAAAACCGACGTTCAGCCGCTGCTGAACGAGGGCGCGCGCCCCGAGGACGTGGCCGCATCCATCTTCCAGGCCGTGGTGACGCAGACCATTTCGGGCCTCGCATGCGGCCGCCCCATCCGCGGGCACGTGGCGTTCCTCGGCGGTCCGCTCCAGTACCTCTCCGAGCTGCGCCGTCGTTTCTACCTCACGCTCGACCTCGACGACGAACACATCATCGTGCCCGAGAACGCGCATCTGTTCGTGGCCTCCGGCGCTGCCATGGCGCACGAGTCGGCCAAGCTCGTGCGACTCGGCGGACTCGTCGAGGCCATCGACGGCTTGGGCGATGTCCAGGGTTCCGAGGTCGCCCGCCTCGACCCGCTGTTCGCCACCGACGACGATCTTGCCGAGTTCCGCTCGCGCCACGCCAAAGAGGTCGTTCCTCGCGGTGACCTCGAGGGTTATGAGGGCCGCGTGTTCATCGGCCTGGATGCCGGGTCAACTACGATGAAGGCGGCCATGGTCGGTGAGGACGGCCAGCTCCTCCACACTTGGTACGGCAATAACAACGGCGATATCCTGGGCACGGCCAAGATGATCATGGCCGACTTCTACGCGCATATCCCGCAAGGGTGCACGATCGGACACGTGACCACCACCGGGTACGGCGAGGCTCTGCTCATCGAGGCGCTCAAGGCCGACTCCGGCGAGATCGAGACCGTGGCGCACCTGCGCGGCGCCCGTGCGTTTTTGCCCGGCGTCGAGTTCATCCTCGACATCGGCGGCCAGGACATGAAGTGCCTGCGCGTTCGCGACGGCGTGATCGAGCACATCATGCTGAATGAGGCGTGTTCCAGCGGCTGCGGCAGCTTTATCGAGAGCTTCGCGGTGTCCATGGACATGGACGTGCGCGCCTTCGCCTCCGAGGCGATCGCCGCCCGCGGCCCCGTCGACCTGGGCAGCCGCTGCACCGTGTTTATGAACTCCCGCGTGAAGCAGGCGCAAAAGGAAGGCGCCACGGTGGGCGACATCGCCGCCGGACTGTCCTACTCCGTCATCAAGAACGCCCTGTTCAAAGTCATCAAGTTGCGCGACCCCAAGGAGATCGGCAGCCAGGTGATCGTCCAGGGCGGCACCTTCATGTCCGATGCCACGCTGCGCGCGTTCGAGCTGCTCACCGGTGTGAACGCCGTGCGCCCCGACATCGCCGGCTGCATGGGAGCATACGGCGCGGCCCTGCTCGCCCGCGATCGCGCCGGAGCCACCGGCACCTCCGCCGTGCTCTCGCCCGACGAGATCGCCGGCCTCACGGTGGCCCAGCGCCACGTGCGTTGCGGCCGTTGCTCCAACAACTGCCAGCTCACGGTGAACGACTTTGGCGGAGGACGCAAATTCATCACCGGCAACCGCTGTGAGAAGGGAGCGGGCCACAAGAAGCGCAAGACCGAGGCGCCCAACTTGTTCGCCGCCAAGAACAAGCTGCTGTTCGACCGCGAGTGCCTGAGCCCCGACGAGGCTCCGCGCGGCACGGTGGGCATTCCGCGCGCGCTCAACATGTACGAGAACTATCCGTTCTGGCATGCGTTTTTCACGCGGCTGGGTTTCTCGGTGGTGCTCTCCGACAATTCCAGCAAGGCGACCTACGAGAGCGGTATCGAGTCCATGCCGAGTGAGAGCGTGTGCTACCCGGCCAAGCTCTCTCACGGCCACGTGATGAACCTCATCGCCAAGGATACGGATTTCATCTGGATGCCCTGCGTGCGCTGGGAGCGCAAGGAGGACCCCACGGCGGGCAATTGCTACAACTGCCCGATCGTGATGAGCTATCCCACGGCGCTGGGTTTGAACGTCGATGCCATCACCGAGAATCACGTCGAGTTCATGTACCCGTTCGTGCCCTACCACGACAAGGTCGAACTCAAGCGCCGCCTGTATGAGCTGCTCGCCGTGGAGCGTGTGGCCGACGCCGAGGCGGGTCGCGGACGCGTGCGCGGGCCAAAGCTCACCCGCACCGAGATCGATGACGCGGTGAACGCCGCTTACGAGGCCGACGCGCGCTTCCATCAAGACATCCAGACCATGGGTGAGGAGGCCATGCGCTGGATCGAGGATAACGGCGGGCACGGCATCGTGCTGGCGGGCCGCCCGTATCACAACGACCCCGAGATCAACCACGCCCTGCCCGAACTCATCGCGAGCTTTGGGTTCGCGGTGCTCACCGAGGATTCCGTGGCGCATCTGGTTAAGCCCGAGCGCCCGATCCGCGTGGTGGACCAGTGGATGTTCCACAGCCGCCTGTACGCCGCGGCGCGTTTCGTGACCATGCGCAACGACCTCGACCTCATCCAGCTCAATTCGTTTGGGTGCGGCCTGGACGCCCTCACCACCGACCAGGTTCAGGAAATCCTCGAGGCGAGCGGCAAGATCTACACCGTGCTCAAGATCGACGAGGTGTCCAATCTGGGTGCCGCGCGCATCCGCATCCGCTCGCTCATGGCCGCCCTGAAAGATCAGGAGGCCGAGCGCGCCGCCGAGGCCGCCGCCGTGGGCGAGGCGTACGAGCAAGGTGCCGCTGCGCCCGTCGCGCCGAGCTCCGACGCCCCGGTGTTCGCCACGCATAAATACGCCCTCGAGCCGCAGCGCCCTGCCGCCAGCGCGGCGTTTCCCAAGGTCCCGTTTACCGAGGAGATGCGCGAGGCGGGTTACACCATCTTGTGCCCGCAGATGGCGCCCATCCATTTCGACCTCATCAAGGAGGTCTTCCGCGCCGGCGGCTACAACCTGGAGCTGCTGCCCTCCACCGACCGCGGTGCCGTGGAGGCGGGTTTGCGCTACGTGAACAACGACATCTGCTACCCGTCCATCTTGGTGACGGGCCAGATCATGGAAGCCATCGAGAGCGGCCGCTATGACCTGTCCAAGACCGCCGTGGTGATCACCCAGACCGGCGGCGGTTGCCGCGCCACCAATTACATCGCGCTCATCCGCAAGGCCCTGCGTGACAGCGGGCATCCCGACATCCCGGTGATCAGCCTCTCCGCCGTGAAGCTCGACGAGGACAACCCGGGCTTCAAACTCACGGTTCCGCTGCTCAAATCCTGCGTGTACAGCGTGTTGTTCGGCGACCTCATGATGCAGATGCTCTATCGCACGCGCCCCTATGAGGCCGATGAGGGCGCCGCCAACGCCCTGTTCGGGGACTTCATGGAACGTGCCCGCCGCCTCGCGCCGACGTTCACGCGTCGCAGCTTCACCAAGCTCTCCCGCGAGGCCATCGCGGCGTTCGATACGCTGCCGCTCACGGGCGAGGGGTCCAAGCCGCGTGTGGGCGTGGTCGGGGAGATCCTGGTGAAGTTCCACCCCACGGCCAACAACCACGTGGTCGACGTCATCGAGTCCGAGGGGTGCGAGGCCGTGGTGCCCGGCTTGCTCGACTTCTTCCTCTATTCCATGAGCAACGCCCAGGTTCAGAAGGAGGAACTGGGTAGCTCCGCCGCTGAACGCGTCGGCATGGACGCCGCGATCGGCTTGGTGGATTGGATGCGCAAGCCCGTGGACGAGATGCTCGAGCGCAGCGAGCGATTCGAGCGCCCCGAGCCCATTTCCGTGATGCAGGACAAGGCGCGCCAGATTCTCTCCCTGTGCAACAACATGGGCGAGGGTTGGCTGCTCACCGCCGAGATGCTCGACTTGATCGACCACGGCGCGCCGAACATCATCTGCACGCAGCCCTTCGCCTGCCTGCCCAACCACGTGGTGGGCAAGGCCGTGATCAAGGAGCTGCGCCGCCTGCACCCCGAGAGCAACATCGTGGCCGTCGACTACGACCCGGGTGCGAGCGAGGTCAACCAGCTCAACCGCATCAAGCTCATGATCAGCGTGGCCAAGGAGAACATGCGCGCGGGCAAGGGCTTTGTGATGGAGCCCATCGCCACCATCCGCCGTGATTCGGTGACGAGCCGCATGAAGCCGCATCATCTCACGAGCGATGACGAGGTGGAGCGCGTGGCGCATCGCCTGAGCCGCGGCCTGCATTGGAGGCGCGCGAGCAAGAGCGATGGGGCCGAGTAGGGCCGGGACGGTGGATGCCCGGCGCCCGGCCCCGCATCCGCGTTCGGCTGCCGCGACTATGCCGAAATGAAGGGGCGGCCATTCGCCCTACTTCTTGTAGAACAGCTCGCGTGCGCGCCTTTTGAGGTCCGTTGCGCGAATGACGCCCTCGTATGCTTTCAACTTGATTTCCGGGAACGCGTTGAAGAAGCGCAGTTCCCGGCGGGTGAGCATGGTCTTCAGCTTTTCGGGAGCGGAGATATCCGCATGATGGGCAATGCCGCGTGCGCGCCGCGCGACGAGCCGCAGTCCGCGCTTTCCCTCGGCGATGAACGAAGGGATCTCGATCTTGCCGCGCATGGCCTCGAGGGCGCTGTCAGACATATCGGCGAGTCGTGAATTGAGTTCGCCGCCGAACTCTTTGAGGCCCGCGGCGGAGTCCAGCGCGGCATCGGGCATCTTGTCGATCAGGGAGGCCGAGGCGCCCTTGAGGGAAGCGTTGACCTTATCGGCCAGCTCTATCCTGAGAAGCTCAAGCTTTTGGGAGAGCTGTCGCCAGCTCACCAGGGTGAACGTGGCGTCGATTGCGAGGATGAGCGCGGATAAGATCGCGGCGGCAGCCAAAACGGGCTCGGGGACAGGCTCGAGGGCGCTGAGAAGCGCCGGCATGGCGACGCGGCAGATGAATACGGCTCCCATGCCGAAAAGTGCGGCGCCGTACAGACAGACCCTGCCCTCGATATTGAGGGGGAACTCCGAATAGTCCCAAAATCGAGCCCCGGTAAGCCTTTCGAGCAATGCGCCCACGGCGTATTCGATGGCACTGCACACGAGGGCGGCCGCGACGAATTGCGCGGCGATATCTGGGACGTCGCGCAGCAGCAACCAGCATGCAAGGGCCCCCACCCCGTAGATGGGGCAGCACGGGCCGAGAAGAAAACCGCTGTTGGCGAAGTGGCCGTAGTTGGCCAGGGCGCAGATGGTGGATTCGTACAACCAGCCTGCGAACGAGAACGCCAAGAACGCCAGGAACAGGGTGGCTGGCGAGACCCCCGTCACGGCCAGGTCGGCGGAGAGCGCGCCCACTCCCGTCAGCATGGCGATTCCTCCCTGCGATCCGCGGCACGTGCGGGCAAGCGGCCCGCGATGGTCTCGCGAAGCGCGCATGCCTTGTCCGCCATGCACACCAGCCACGCCTCTCGGCAAGTAGGGGGAATGGGGACCAGCGGGAACATATGGCGAGCGATGATGTTGCGTTCACGTGGGGTCAGCGCGAAGTCCTCCTCCGCGCGCGCCAAGGCGGTGGCGGGGTGCGTGAACCCATGCAGGCGATGCGAGGGGTCGGGGATGTGCCAGTCGTAGAGGAAGTAGTCGTGCAGCAGGGCGCCGCGGATGAGGGAGGCCCGGTCGATGCGGATCCCCATCCGCTCGAGGAGGCCCGCCATGGCGAGGCTGGCCCGTGCCACCGATAGGACGTGCTCGTACACGGTCACGTCGCCGTGCTGGATGAAGCCGCGCGTGAGCCCGAAGCGCCCCCGGGCTTCCAGGTCGCGGGCGACGAGTTCGACCTCATCGGCGGTATTGTGCGTGTGCGGTGCGGGACATGTCTTTGCGGCATCCTGTTTTTGCCCGCACGCCACACCGCTCTCAGACCCGTTTGTCATGGCAAGCCCCTTACGGTTATCACCAGCGTATATATGGTTCCGGCCGTCCAACTGGTTTGTCAGATCGGCGTTAAAGACAAAACACTACCATGTATGTGCGGGGGTTTCGTGTAGCTGGCGTGTTCGTTGTAAAACCCATCCGCTTTCAACGTCTTCGTTTCGCGAAAAATGCAATCGCTCTTGTGGAGGGCGCGTAGCGCGTCAAAGATTCGAGATGGGAGCATGATGAGCGGAAACAACGCCCCTGGGGTTGTCCAGGGGGCAATCGATATAATGAAGACACCGCTGGCGGTGAGAGATGGGAAAGCCATGGACCGGAATATGGAGAAGGAACGTCTGACCGAGGATCTTCTCGCGCGTCTTCTGGAATCGGATGCACCCGAGGATTTTCTTGAACAGGACGGGCTCATAGACCGCACGCTTCCCGAGTATCTTTTCCAGCTGCTCGCGCGTACAGGCATAAAGCGAAACAGACTCGCCCTCAACGCCTGCCTCAATCCCACGTTTGTATACGACATCTTCGAGGGGAAGTGCAGGCCAAAGAGGAACAACGCCCTCATGCTTGCCTTTGGGCTGCACTGCACGCTGCGCGAGACGCAGCGGCTCCTGCGTCTCGCCGACGTTTCCGAGCTTTGGCCCAAGGTGCGACGGGATGCCATCATCATCTGGTGCATCGGGCGGGGGTACACGCGCGAGCAATGCGATGACGAGCTATACCGGCTGGGCGAAGAAACGATTTTCAAGTGTACGGGTGAGCTCGCGTGATGTGCGGCTTGTGCGGACATATTCAGTTGCCACCTGAGGTAATGCAGAGAGCTACTTTCTACAATATATGCGATGCGTGTCGGACGCGCGTGTCGCGCGAGGGCGAGGTGATCCTTCGTGACGGTATATAGGAGAAGGATCACCGGATTGAACAACGAACAGGTCATGCATGCCATGGGTATCGATGATGCCTATCGCGTGGAGCGCGTGCTCGCGCAAGGCCGCAACGGCACGACCGAACGGGTGACCATAGAGGGAGCCGGTCCGTTCATCCGCAAGAAGATTCCTAGCTCGCGGGCAAATCGGGCGGTTTGGGCCGCCTTGGCATCCTCTTCCTGCGCGCGATTGCCGCAGGTCATCGCAACATATGAGATGCCCGATTGCTTCGCCACGGTGTACGACGACGTTCCGGGCGAAAGCCTGTCGGCGGTCATCGAGCGCGCGGGGGCGCTGCCCGCGCAGGACGCCTTGCAACTGGCGAGGGATTTGTGCGAGGCGGTCTCGAGCCTGCATGGGTGCGGCGTTATGCATTTGGATATATCCCCAGCGAACGTCATCGTTGCAGCTGACGGTGCCCATTTGATCGATTTTGGAAACGCCCAGATGATCGGGGGCCAGCCGGATGCGGCAAAGCCCCATGGGCGTCCACGGGGCACATGGGGCTTTGCCGCGCCAGAGCAGTTTTTCTCAAAGCCCGAGCCGAGGTCCGACATCTACGCGCTCGGCCGTGTGCTGGGTTATATGCTCACGGGCGTGAGCCCCGATGAAGACAACCTGGCGGCATATGACAGCGCTCTGGAAGATGAGGGGGCTGTGCCTCCCCGTGTTCGCGCAGTCGTCGAACGGGCAACTGTCTTTGGGCCTAACGAGCGGTACGGAACGGCGGACGAGCTGGCACGTGCCCTGGATGCGTGTGCAAACCGAGCGGCAGACGTGCAGGGCGACATATCCGTCGAGTCTCGAGCTGCGCGCATGGGCGAGCCCCCGTCATTGCGGGTTCAGCGTTCCCAAGGCGTCCAGCCTCGGAGAAAGGGCATCTCTCGTACGTTTGCCATAGGCGCGCTTGCCATGTTGGCGGTGACGCTCGGCGGCATGGGCCTCATCTATCTTCGAACGATCTCGCAAAGGGTCGATCTCCGCGGCTTGGGCGATTTCGTTGCGAGTGCAGGGGGCAACGCTCCTCATGTAAAGGGCGCCTCGTCGGGCGGTGGCAATTTGGGCGGCGGTCTTTACGCCTCTGAAGATGAAATCGATCGAGCGCATGAATCCCTTGAGATCTCCGAGAACGGATGGAGCGTCACCGATTCCGGCTATGTGATGTACGCGCTGACGCTCGAGAATAAAAGTGACGACCTGACTGTCGAGTATCCCGAAATCGTCATCACAGGCAGGGATAAGAATGGTGCCGTGGTGTTTTCCACCTCGCAGATCCTCAACGTGATACATCCCGGCCAGCGGCTCACCTATGGGTGCCAGGCAGGCAATGGAAAGGTTCCGGCCACGGTCGAGTTTTCCATCATGCGCCCTCAGGATTACCAGATTCCGCCCATGAGCGGGAAGGCGGCGGAGTTCGAGGTCTCGAACGTCGTGGAGAGCGGCTCTTCGGGGCAGCTCACCTCGTTCACTGGCGAAGTGACGCTTGTCGGCGGCGGCTCCGACGACGTGCAGACCGGCCAGGTTTGGCTGTCGCTTGTCTTGCGCGATGATGCGGGTGAGATCATCTATGGGGAGAACGGATTCGTCACCTGTCCTGCAGAAGGGGAGTCGATCCCCTTCGAGTTGGAAATCTATGATTGCCCGAGCTACGCCACGGCCGAAGTTGTCGCAATGGCGTGGTAATTTGATTCGGACACATGGATGTATAGGCACCGCCGGCCGCCGCCCCGTGCGCGAATGGGGCGGCGACCGGCCTGGGGACTGTCACAGGTTAAGCACCTGCTTCTTTTTCTGATCGAATTCCACCTGGGTAAGGATTCCCGCATCGAGGAGCTCCTTCAACTTCCTGAGCGTTTCGATTTGCCGCTCAAGATCGGGGGACTCATGCGGCGGAGCCGGCTCGGCAGGGACCGATTGAGTTGAGGCGTTTTGCGGGTTGAGTCCTGTTGCGAGGTTCATGCCGAACAACATGCCCCCGCCATCGCCTAGGCCGTTGTCGCGAACGCCTTCGGCGATCAGCTGCTGTGCGGCAATGTTGGCAGCAGCCTGCGAGGTGCCCTCATACGCGAGAACACCCATTTTCTTCTCAGAAAAAGACCTGATGAGTTCACGGGATTCATCGGAAAACTCGATATTCTCAATCGCGATGGAAGCCAGGGAAATGCCGAAGCGTTCCGGCCAGGAGCCCGCGTTCGATCGCTCGGATTCAATGAGGGCCGCCAAATCTGCGGCGTGAGCGGGCAGCTGGGAAATGCGGTAATCATCCGACAGGCCATTGACGGCGGCGATGAAGGAATGAAGCAGCTCCGCCACGAGCTGCTCACGGGCCCGGGGGTCATCAAGCGTGTACGTGCGCACGTTGGCAGGCAGGAAGTTTTGAACAAAACGTTTCGGGTCGGTAATTTTGACAGAGAAGGTGCCGTACGCGAACAGTTCCAAATCTGTTCCGTAGAACTTGTCGTTATACGCGAGCGGTCCTCGTGTGCCAAATTTGAGGCCGCGGACTTCGCGAAGGTTGACGAAGGCGACGTGCTTTTCGTCGGAGTTCATTCCCGAAAAACCGATACGATCTATTGCCTGCCCGATGAGGATCTTCCCGATACCCGCGTCTCGGCGGTCCTGCTCGTTAAAAACGGATAGCTCGCCGTTGCGGTATTCAAATCCTCCCGGCGTGGTGATGACCTGTTCAATTCCGGCTTGGGAGAATATGAACGCAGCTGTGTTTTCGGGGACGAAGATAAGCGAGCCGTTCGAGAGGATATCCTCTGCTCCCCGATTTGCCCCATATTCGTTTTGCGAATTCTTTAGAATGCCCGCTTTGACGACCGTGCGCTCATCAAAGGAGGGCGAAGTGATTATGTCTTTCCATTGGTCGGAAAGGACTCCGCTGAAGGAGTCGAATGCGGCGTCGATGATTCCCATGATGTCTCCTATAGAGTGTGCTTGGTGCCGCAATATGGGCAAGTTGCAACCGATTTGGATTGGCCTGTCAGGGGTGCATGACATCCGGGACAGCGCACAGATACCATTGCCGGTGATGTCGCCCGGGAATCCGGCGCGGCCTTTTGGTTTTTACCGGTAAGCGAACCGAAGAAATTTTTGGTGCCATCCACGACGTCGGCGAGTTCGGGCGGAAGGGTGTCGGCGTTCTTGATGTCATTAAGATTGCCGTTGGCAGCTTGACGGATGGAAGCCGCCCACCTCTCGGCGGTACGCCGCGTTCCGCTCGGCGTCCTTCGGGGGCTCGTTGAAAAGAGCAGGGGGATGGTCTCGCTTTCAAAGATGACTTGCAGGCAACAATTGTCTCCATGCTTGACGAGGGGCACCTGAGGCTCACCTTGGGCACGTTTGATTTGAGAGAGGGGGCATCGCTTGACGAGTCTGTCGGTTTTGAAAAGGCCCCGAGAGACCTCGTTGACGAGGATGAGGTGGGTATTGCTGAGCACGACTTCTTTGATGCTCTCATTATCTGCGGGTATGCCGAGCGCAACGTCGGTCTCCTGCATGAGGAGAAACTCACCGGGTTCAAAGTTATAACTGTTCAAAAATGCTCCTAGATACGCGAGACGGGCAGCTCAACTGTATTCCTGAACCGATGCGAACTCCTCAGTGGGGAACTGAATTCGCAGGCCATCGTCGTAATTCGGTCAATGTTCAGTTGTCACCTGAGGAAATGCCCAGATATAGGTCATACGCTTAGCTCACTTGACGCAGCAGGATGCTACAGAAAGGGGATTGAAATGGAATG
Source organism: Collinsella sp. (assembly GCA_020025115.1). Classification (GTDB taxonomy): domain Bacteria; phylum Actinomycetota; class Coriobacteriia; order Coriobacteriales; family Coriobacteriaceae; genus Collinsella. Next base: position 24,737 of record JAHHSP010000005.1, read on the forward strand.
GGAGAAAGCCGGAACGGACGGTCGACCCAAGAAAAGGAAAAGGGGGCTTATCATTGCTCTTGCGGTCGTGGCGCTCGTGGTGTTGCTGGGCAACATGATGAGATGCGGCTCGGGGCCCGAGAAAATTTCGTGGCCCACGTCGGGCTTGGCGACGAAGTTGCCGGTGCCGAAGAATCCAAAAGGTGAGATCCACATCGATACGGCTGACAAGTTTCGGGTTTCTCTCGAGGGGCTGAAGGAGGAAGATCGCAACGCGTATATCGAAGAGTGCAAGGCGCTTTTTGAGGTTGACCCCGAGATGACGGATTCTACGTTTAAGGGATTTAACGAGGACGGCTACAAGCTTGAAATGTCGTTCTTTAGCGAAGACGAGGTCGATGTTAACGTATACGCCCCTATTGAGATGGGGAATATTGCGTGGCCGACAGCTGGTCCCGCTACACAGGTCCCCGCACCCTCAAAGTTGGAGGGAAAGATCGAAGCCGATCGAGATGATCACTTTGGTGCGTACCTAGGATCAATGGATCTCGAGATGTTCAAAGCGTATGCGATCTCCTGTCGCGATGCAGGCTTCTCCGTAGATTATTCGATGGGTGAGAGGGCCTTTAATGCCGACAACGTTGCGGGCTACTCTCTGCATTTGACATATGAGGGCAATAACATTGTCCGCATTGCCGTTGATGCTCCCGATGAGCCAGCGGCTCAACCCGAGCCGGAGTCCCAGCCCGCGCCCGAAGCTCAACCAGAGCCGACGTCGGCTCCTTCTGGGAACGCGTCGTTTAGGACGATGGTCGACGAGTACGAGGCATTTATGAATCAGTACGTCGACTTCATGGTGAAGTACCAAAGTTCGGATGATGTCCTCGGCATGGCTGTCGATTACGGCAAAATGATGACACAGTACGGTGAGTGGGCTGAAAAGATCGGCGAGATTGATGAGAGCGCTCTTTCGAGCGAGGACGCCGCCTATTATCTTGATGCAGTGAACCGTGTGAATCAGAGAGTGCTTGAGATCGCGTAGTTGCTACGTGATCATGGGAATCAAAGCGGAGGGCATATTCGCCTGAAGGACAGGAGGCCCTGCTCCCCGTGCCGCAGCGTGGGGAGCAGGGCCTCGGTCAACCATGGTCTCACCTGCATGGTCGATGCAAATCGCCTCCCGAGTTGACTCGCGTTCAGGACGGCCTGCACGTTGCACACGGCAATCGTGCCCGTACGCGATAATCAGTGAAAAAAAGGACCCCAGGGGCGAGCCCTGGGGTCCAAGCGTTCCATTGGGGGCGCTTTGCTAGGCGTTACTCCGTCTTAGCCGAAGTAACGAGCCAGCAGGCCGGCGAAGGCCTTGCCGTGACGGGCCTCGTCGCGAGCCATCTCGTGCACGGTGTCGTGGATGGCATCAAGGCCGGCGGCCTTGGCGCGCTTGGCGAGGTCGAACTTGCCGGCGGTGGCGCCGTTCTCGGCCTCAACGCGCATCTCGAGGTTCTTCTTGGTGGAGGTGGTCACAACCTCGCCCAGGAGCTCGGCGAACTTGGAAGCATGCTCGGCCTCCTCGTAAGCGGCCTTCTCCCAGTACAGGCCGATCTCCGGGTAACCCTCGCGATGGGCGACACGAGCCATGGCCAGGTACATACCGACCTCAGAGCACTCGCCCTCGAAGTTGGCGCGCAGGTCCATGATGATGTCCTCGGAGACGCCCTCCTCGTGGGCAACGCCCACGACGTGCTCCGCGGCCCAGGTCATCTTGCCCTCCTCGACCTTGGTGAAGCGATCACCGGCGACGCCGCACTGGGGGCACTTGAAATCGGCCGGCAGCTCCTCGCCGTCGAACTCCTCGACGAAACCACAAACGGGGCAAACGAACTTCATGGTTGTTCTCCTTTGAACACAGGCGAATTCGCATCTTAGGGCTCAAGCCCGGATGCGCTTTGACGGGTTGAATTATGGCACAGTTCCAGAATCATATGAGGCTAGAATTGGAACATATTAGGAA
>JAHHSP010000050.1 GCA_020025115.1 Collinsella sp.
GGATGACGCTGGCCGCCGCGTTTGCAAGCTCGGCGTTCAGCGTGGCGCTGCAGCTTTACACGCCCATTCTCATCGGCCGAGGCATCGATATGATGTTGGGCGCGGGCCAAGTTGATTTTGTCTCGCTCGTCCCGCTCTTGATTGAGCTTTCGACGGTGGTCGTCGCGGTGGCTTTTCTGCAGTGGCTGCAGGGCGTGTGCGTGAACCGCGTGTCTTACGCCACCGTGCGCGACCTGCGCATCGAGGCGAACGACAAGCTCACGCGGGTCCCGTTGGCACTTGTGGATTCACATGCCCACGGCGACCTTATATCGCGCGTGGTCAACGACGTCGACCAGGTGGGCGATGGCTTGCTTCAGGGGCTGAGCCAGCTCTTCAGCGGCGTGGTGACCGTGCTCGCGACCCTTGTCTTCATGGTCTCGACTTCTCTGCCGATGGCGCTCGTGGTGGTGCTTGCGACCCCGTTTTCCATGTTCGCGGCCAGTGCCATGGCCCGCCTGTCTGGCAGGAGCTTCACGGCGCAGATGCGCATCCAGGGCGGGCTTTCGGCGTATATCGAAGAGTACGTCGGGGCGCAGCGCCTGGTGAGCGCGTTCGCGTATGGCGATCGTGCGCGCGTGGGATTCTCGGCCATCAACGCCGAGCTCTATGAGGCGGGCGAGCGCGCGCAGTTTCTGAGCTCGCTCTCCAACCCGGGGACCCGCTTTGTCAACAACATCATCTACGCCGTGGTGGCCGTGGCGGGATTCGTCGGCGTGATCACGGGACTGCCCTCCCCGCTCACAGTGGGCGAGGTCCAGATCTTTCTGTCCTACGCGAACCAGTACACCAAGCCTTTCAACGAGATCTCGGCGGTGGTGACGCAGATCCAGGGCGCATACGCCTCGGCGCGCCGCGTCTTCACGCTGCTCGATGCCGCCGAGGACGAACCGGATGCGGAAGATGCGGTCGTGTTGGGCGCTCATGCCGCCGAGGCGGCTCCGCGGGGCGAGAGCTTCGCCTGCGGGGATGGTGCGGCCCCGGGCGCGCCCCGCCCGCCTCGACAACCTCGGCAAGACGGCTTCACCCGCGGGGATGGTGCGGCCTCGGGCGATGTCCAGTTGGCCGAGGGCGGCTTTTCTGCCCCCACCACGGGCGACGTCGTGTTCGACCACGTTGATTTTTCCTATGTGGACGAACATCCCGTGTTGCGGGATATCTGCCTGCATGCGCGCCCCGGCATGCGCATGGCGCTTGTCGGCCCCACCGGATGCGGCAAGACGACCCTCATCAACCTGCTTCTTCGTTTTTACGAGGTAGACGCGGGCGAGATTCGCATCGACGGGGTGCCCATCGAGTCGTATGCCCGCGGGAGTCTGCGCAGGGCGTTTGGCATGGTTCTGCAGGACAGCTGGTTGTTCGAGGGCACCGTGCATGACAACATCGCCTATAGTCGTCCTGGTGCCACGCGCGAGGAGGTTGAGCAGGCCGCCCGCCGTGCTCATGCCGACTCGTTCGTGTGCGCGTTGCCCCAGGGTTACGATACGGTGCTTCCCGAGGATGGCGGCTCGCTGTCCCAGGGCCAGCGTCAGCTGCTGTGCATTGCTCGCGTCATGCTTGCCGACCCGACGATCCTGCTGCTCGATGAGGCCACGAGCTCCATTGACACGCGTACCGAGCTCCAGGTCCAAGCCGCGTTCGATGAGCTTATGAGGGGCCGCACGAGTTTTGTGGTCGCGCATCGCCTGAGCACGATTCGAAATGCCGATCGCATCTTGGTCATGCGCGATGGTCGCATCGTCGAGAGCGGGACGCACGACGGGCTTCTCGCCGCGGGAGGGTTCTACGCCGCGCTTTACAGCAGCCAGTTCGCCCAGTAGCCTCGATTGGGGGTCGGTGCAAATTGAGACGTGCCGCACTGCCTTGCGACCGTTTGCCCAAATACTTACCGAGCCTTAACGCAACGTGCCGTATCATTACGATACTTGCGTAAGCAGCGTTAGGAAGCCGACGGGGAGGGCCGCTGCCATGGCACTCAAATACACCAAGATGGAACGCAATTGGGTTATGTACGACGTGGGCAATTCTGCTCTCGTCTTGCTGAACACCGCCGTCGTACCCATCTACTTCAACGCCATCAACACCGGGGCGCACCCGGCTGAGCTGGTGACCGCTTGGGCCAATGCGCAGACGGTCGCCTCGCTCGTGGTGGCTCTGCTCATGCCCATCCTGGGCTCGCTGGCCGATTATGCGGGCAACAAGATCAAGTTCTTCACGGGCTTTTTCTTCACCGGCGTCATCTTGTGCATGGTCGAGGCCATCCCCATGGGGGCGCTGCCGTTTTTGGTGGTGTACGTGTTGTGCACCATCGGCCTCAATTCGTCGATGACGTTCTATGACGCCATGCTCACCGACGTTACGACCGACGAGCGCATGGATGCGGTATCGAGCTCCGGTTTTGCCTGGGGCTATGTGGGTTCCACCATTCCGTTCATGGTGTGCATCGCCTTGATCTTCGCGGGTCCGGGCATACTCGGCCTGGATACCCTTACCTGCACGCGCATCTGCTTCGTCATCACCGCTCTATGGTGGCTCGCCTTCACCATTCCGCTGCTGCGCACCTACCAGCAGCGCTTTGGCAAGGAGCGCGACGAGGGTGCAACCGGCGTGATGCACAGCATCAAAACCACGTTCAAGGGCCTGGTCGACACCATGCGCAGCATCATGCATGACCGCGCCTTGCTCGTCTTCATGGTTGCGTTTTTCTTCTATATCGACGGTGTGCACACGGTCATCTCCATGGCCACCAGCTACGGTGCCGCCCTCGGCATCGACTCCACCCAGCTCGTGCTGGCGCTTCTCGTCACGCAGTTCGTGGCCTTCCCCTCGGCAATCATCTACGGGAAGCTCGCCGGTCGCGTGGGCACCCTGCGCATGATCATCCTCGCGGTGGCCGCCTACGTGGGGATCGTGCTGTTCGCGGCGTTCTTCCTCAAGTCCGCTGTGGAGTTTTGGATCCTGGCCATCTTGGTGGGCATGTTCCAGGGCGGAGTGCAGGCGCTTTCTCGCAGCTACTTTGGGCGTCTCATCCCCAAGGAGCGTTCCAACGAGTACTACGGCTTCTTTGATATTTTCGGACGTTACGCATCTGTCATGGGCACTCTGCTAGTATCTGTCGTGACCTCGCTCACGCACGATCCTTCTTTAGGAGTGCTTTCCATCGGGATCTTGCTGGTAGTGGGTTTGGTCATGCTAGTAAAGCTCTCCCGCATGCAGGAGGCGCGCGTCTAAGCGCCTGCCTGCGCCCCACGCCGATCGTGCGGGGGATGATGACATCGGTCACCTTTGCGGAGGGCTTTGCGAGCGGCAGCAAAGCCCTCCGATTCTTTGAAGGTGATGGAGAACATGGAACAGAACAACAAGAACACTCATTCCGTGATGGCGGACGAGACCCCCGTGCGCTCGCGTGATGCGCATTACATCGCGCGCGTGGGCATGATCGCAGCGGTGTACGCCGCCGCCACGCTTGTGACGGTGATGTTTTTGGGCAGTCTCGCCTGGGGGCCCATCCAGTTTCGCGTGAGCGAGGCCCTGTGCGTCTTGGCCCTGTTCACGCCCGCGGCCGTTCCGGGGCTCACCCTGGGCTGCGCCATCGCCAACATCGCCAACATCGCTTTGTCTGGTACGGGCATGCTCGGCATGCTCGATGTGGTGTTCGGCTCCCTCGCCACATTCGTCGGAGCATCCATAACCTGGAAGCTGCGCAGCCGTCCGGCGATTGCGCTCGCGGGCCCGGTGCTGGCCAACGCCCTCATCGTGCCGGCGTACCTTCCTCTGCTGCTGCAGGGGATTGGCTTTTACACCATTCCCTTCACGTCCATCTCGCTAGATGGCACTTATCCGCTTATGTATCTCTTCGGGTTGGTGGCCACGGGGCTGGGTGAAGCGGTTATCATGTATCTGTTGGGGTACCCGCTCGCCCGTTCGCTGGCAAAGACGCCGCTCATCAAGCGTGAGCTCGCGCAAACGGGTACAAATAGGTAACAGCTGCGGGAGCTCGCTCGCGCCGTGCGCCGGCGCACGATCATAGGCGCTTCCGCTCGAGGTTTTTCGCCGAGGGGAGGGCGCATGAATCCAGCCGTTGTGATACCGAGCTATTGGGCGGGCGATTCCGCAGGGCTCGAATCCCCGGGGGCGTACGACCACGCCTCCGAGGTGGGTTCCGCGCGTCCCGAGCTCGATCGCTGCCTGGCTTCTCTTGAGCAGGTTAGAAACATCGGCCGCATCATCGTGTTGCTCGTCTGCCCCCAGCAGCTCACCGAACGCATCGCCGATCGCGTCCGGGGCATCATCGAGGACCATCCCTCGCTCGACGTGATGCTCGTCACCAACCGTGAGGCCTCGGCCATCATGGACCGCGTCGCCGCGATCGCTCCCAAGGTGCGCGGCGAGGGCGTGTCCCTGCGCGGCTATGGCGCCATTCGCAATATGGGCTTGGCCTGTGCCGCCATTCTCGGCCACGACGCCGTGGTGTTCCTGGATGACGATGAGGTGGTGCTCGCCCCCGATTTCTTGGAGAAGGCCCTGTACGGGCTGGGCCATGAGACGCGGCAGCGCCTGCCGATCCTCGCCAAGAGCGGCTACTTCTACAACGAGGCCGGCTCGCCCCTGGCCGACACCACGAAGAAGAACGGCCTCACCAACCGCTGGTGGACCAAGCGCATCGAGTTCAACCGTTGGATGGAGCGCGCCCTGTCGGGTACGCGCATCTCGCGTTCGAATTACGTGTGCGGCGGCTGTTTCGCCGTGCACGCCCGGGCCTTTCGCCGCGTGTCCTTCGATCCGTTCATTACCCGCGGTGAGGATCTCGACTTCCTGTTCAACATGCGCCTCGCCGGCATGGACGTGTGGTTTGACAACGCCTGGGTGGTCAAGCACCTGCCGCCCCATCAGGCCGAGCATGCGCCGCGTTTTATGCAAAACGTGTACCGTTGGTATTACGAGCGTGCCAAGCTCGCCAGCGCCGCGCGCCGCCCCGACATCACGCCGGTCACGGCCGCCTCGCTCATGCCCTATCCGGGTCCATGGATCTCGGATGGGTTGGACGACCGTGTGCGTAAGACCGCGCTGGTCCGCGCCCTGTTCACCCGAGAGCATCGCGGGTATTGGCGTATCTATCGCCACGGGATAGACGAGGCGCGCGAGCATGCGCGCGTGCACCAAGACGATTATCTGCGCTTCGTGAGTTTCTGGCCGAGCATCATGGCCGGTCTTGCGGGCGACGAGGGGCTGCGTGCCCTGTTGGAGCGTTGATGAACAAGCAGAATATGCGGGCGAGCGCCCGAATCGCCGCCGGTTCGCGCGGCCTGGCCCCTGTCGATGCGCTTTCCGTCATGCGCTTGCTGAGCGCTATGGCGATTTTTGCGCTGGTCTGCCTGTTTGGCTACGCCATTCTCACGGGTGTCGAGTCGATCACCACCCTCGCGGCTCTCACGCTGCTCGTGATCTTGGTCCTCGCGTTCATCTACGCGTTCCTCACGCCCGACACGCTGCGCTCCCAGTACACCGAGCAGACGCTCGCCGTGGCCTCCGAGATGCTCGAGGACATCACGTGCGGCCTCACGCCCGAGAGCGCCGAGCAGATCTGCCGTCGCCTGTTGCCGCACACCCGCGCGATGACCATCGCCGTCACCGACCGCGAGGTCGTCCTCGCCTGCGTGGGAGAGCTCTCCGAGGATTTTCCCGCCGGGTCGTCCATCCACACCCCGGCCACGCGCTATGTCATCGATCACGGCATCGCCCAGTCCTTCACCAATGTGATGGACGTGCGCGGCGAGCAGGGCCACCGCCGTCACATCCCGGCGGGCATCATCGCGCCGCTCTTGGTGCGTGGCCAGGCCGTGGGCACCCTCAAGTTCTACTTCCGCTCCCCGCGCCATGTCAACCGCACCCAGTATGCGTTGGCGTCGGGTTTTGCCGAGCTGCTCTCCACCCAGCTTACGGTGTATGAGCTCGAGCGCCAGTCCGAGCTCACCGCCCGTGCCGAGATTCGCGCGCTGCAGGCCCAGATCAACCCGCATTTCCTGTTCAACACGCTGAACACCATCGCGGCGCTGACCCGTACCGAGCCCCTGCGGGCTCGCGAGCTCCTGCGCGAGTTCTCCCAGTTCTACCGCGCCACGCTCGAGAACTCCGGTCAGCTCATCCCCGTCAAGCGTGAGATCGCCCAGACGCTGCGCTATCTGAAGTTCGAGAAGGCGCGGTTTGGCGAAGACCGCATCGTCGTGACCACCGATGTGGATGAGGACGCCGAGGACATGCAGATCCCCGCATTCGTCATCCAACCGCTGGTGGAGAACGCCGTGCGCCATGCCATGCCCGATGAGGGGCCGCTCGGCATCTCCATCACCGTCGCCATGGCGGGGAGCCGGGCGGTGTCCATCGAGGTCGTGGACGACGGCGTGGGGATGGACAAGGAGACCGCCATGCGCCTGTTCGACCAGTCGGTCACACCCCCCGATCCGAACGCGCCCCAGGGCGGCGGCGCGGGTGTTGCCATGCACAACATATCCGAGCGCATCAAGCGCTTCTACGGGCCCAACTCGCGCACGAGCGTCGAGTCCGAGCCCGGACACGGAACCGCCGTTCGCCTGCATCTCGATCTTGAGGGTAGTATGTACGACGAGGGGTAGAATGGATACGAGACCGTACGGACGGCGCATGCGCCGGGTCCCGTCTATAGGAACGAAAGGTAACCGATTGATATGCTACGTGCGATGATCGTCGATGACGAGGCCCCTGCGCGCTCCGAGCTGCGTTTCCTCTTGGAGCAGACGGGCAAGATCGGCTCCATCACCGAGGCGTCGAGCGTTCGCTCCGCCATCGAGATGCTCATGGGGACGAGGATCGACGTCGTGTTCTTGGATATCTCGATGCCCGGCGCATCGGGTTTGCAGCTTGCCGAGGCCCTTTGCAAGCTCAAAAATCCACCTGCGATCGTGTTCGTGACCGCCTACAGCGACCATGCGGTCGAGGCGTTCGACGTGGACGCGGTCGACTATCTCATGAAGCCGGTCGAAGAGGCCCGCTTGGACCGGGCGATTGAGAAGGTTATCGCCCGCTCCAAGCCGGCGGCTGCCGAGCCCGTGTCCAAGCCCACCAACATCGAGCGCATCCCGGTGGAAAAGGGCGGTCGCAAGGTCCTCATCCCCGTCGATCAGATCCGCTTCATCATGGCCAAGGACGATTACTCCTGCATCTTTACGGAGGATGATCGCTACCTGTCCACCACCTCGCTCGCGCAGTTCGAGTCCAAGCTGGGCGAGTTCGGCTTCTTCCGCGTGCATCGCCGCTATATCGTGAACCTCGTCAACGTCGAAGACGTCGAGACCGTGTCCTCCGGCGCCATCCAGCTCGGCGTGAGCGGTGTGGATGAGCGCATCCCCGTGAGCCGTCGGCGCGTGGTTCCGCTCAAGAAAGCGCTGAACCTGTAATGGCGCGCCGTATCGATATCGTCTCGGATACGCACGGCTATCTTGCGCCGGAACTCAAGCGCGAGATCGATGGATGTGACCTGTTGATCCATGCGGGAGATATCACTTCGGAATCCAATTGGGCCGAGCTTGAGGCGAGCGTGCCGGTCATTCGCGGCGTGCTTGGCAACAACGATGGCTTTTACGCGTATGGGCCCGAGGTCGTCCGGCTGAACGAGTTCACGTACGAGGGCCTGCGCTTCGCCGTGTCGCACTTCCGCGAGCGGCTTCCGTTGGATGGCGTCGATGTGGGCGTGTGCGGCCACACGCACCGCGCCGTGATCGAGCGCGTCGACGGATGCCTGGTCATCAACCCTGGTTCGGCCTCATTGCCGCGCGGGATGCGCGGGCCCACCATCGCTCGGTTGATGGTGGAGGCAGGTCGGGTTCTCTCGGCCGAGATCATCGATTTGTAGAAAGGGGCCCGCGCGCATGCGCGGCCCTTTTTTGGGATTGAGCACGGGATTCAAAAAAAGTTTGTCGCCCTGTGATGGCAATGGGCTTTCACAGGGCGAGTAATACCACAATTGACCTGCTGTTTTGCAGAATTGGGACCAGGGAAAAAATTATTGAAAAAAGTTCTTGCGTCCGTTGATGCTCTCTGTGTATACT
>JAHHSP010000051.1 GCA_020025115.1 Collinsella sp.
ATCGTCATGTCAGAGCGCGTTTTTACGAGCGAGCCCCAGCAGTCGTCCGCACGCCCCTTGGCTTTTGCCGTGGCGGAAGGTCGCATCGTCCTCACAGGCGAAGCCGCTACCGTTCGTGCGGCCTGTCCGCCCGAGACCCCGGTCATCGACTATGGTGATGCGCTGGTCTGTCCGGGCTTTCACGATGCTCACCTGCATTTCTTCCATACGGCTCTTGGCGGCTCCCCCTATCTGCTCATGCACATGGGCACAAGTGAGGCCGAACTCGTCGAGCGCACCCAGGAGTTCGCCCAGAGCCTGCCGCCTCACGCCTGGGTGGTCACCCAGGGTTGGCGCGATTACCGCTGGAATCCTCCGGTACCACCAACCAAGCGCTCGCTCGACCAGGCCTTTCCCGACCGCCCGTGCGTGATGTATTCAGGCGACGGCCATACGCTCTGGATGAATACCTGCGCTTTCAAGGCACTCGGCGTATCTCGCGACTCCGTGCCGCCACAGGGCGGCAGCTACGACAAGGACGAGAACGGTGAGCTCACGGGCATTGTTCGCGAGGCCGCTGCGATGGAGCTTTTGCCGCGTTGCCTCGAGTGGCTCACCGAGGAGGACATCGCCTCTGCTTACGAGGCCCAAATGGCGCGCATGGCCGAGCAGGGCATCACCTCGATTTGCGATATGGCCCTCATGCCGCATCCCGGTTGCGATTTCATCCGCGATGACGTGTACGAGAGGCTCTCGCGCGAGGGCAAGCTCACCTTGCGCGTGCATATGTATCCCACGCTGTTGGATGATCAGTCGCGCCTCGAGGACCTGCAGGATCGCTATGCGGGAGAGGAGTTTCCCCTGCTTCGGGCACCGGGATTCAAGCAGTTTTTCGATGGTGTGAGCAGCCAGCATACCGCGTGGCTGACCGAGCCGTATGCGAACGCGCGCTTCGACGGCGATTGCGGGCGCCCCACGGTGCCCGCCGACCGTATGCGCGAGCTGGTGCTCGCCGCCGCGGAGCGCGGCCACTCCGTGCGCATCCATGCTATCGGGGACCGGGCCATACATGAGGCGCTCGACATTTTCGGCGAGGCGATGTCCTGGTACGGAGCTCCCATGCAGGGCCGTAACACGCTCGAGCACCTCGAGAACCTGCTGCCCGGGGACATAGACCGCCTGGCCGGGCTCGGCGTCCTGGCGAGCTCCCAGCCCGGCCACATCACACTGGACCCGGGCGGCCCCGAGCGCGACTTGGGCACGGAGCGCAGCCGGGTCATGTGGCCGTTCGCGACCTATGGGGAACGGGGTGTGGAGCAGGCCTTTGGAACCGATTCGCCCATCACGGCCGTGAACAGCATGGACGTACTGTACTGCGCCGTCACGCGCCAAGACCCGCTCACCCATGAACCCGCGGGTGGCTGGCTACCGGATGAGCGTATTTCGGCCGCTGACGCGCTTCACATCTACACCGCCGGCAGCGCCGCGGCGGTGGGCCGCGAGGACGAGCTCGGCCGGATCGCCCCGGGTTATCTGGCGGACTTCGTGGTTCTCGACCGCGATGTCACCGCGTGCACCCCGCAGGAGATCCAGGCAGCGCGGGTGCTCGCGACCTACGTGGGCGGCGTAGAGGTGTTCGCATCCCGCTGTTCGAAGGATTGAAGGTCGTGCCGGACGCCATAGCAATGGTTTTCTGGACGCCCTTCAAGAAGTATCTGAGGTATGGGAGCCGATGATAGACGCCGCGTGCATGCTGATCGTCTAGTGGGATATGGGAGCCGATGATAGACGCCGCGTGCATGCTGATCGTCTAGTGGGATATGGGAGCCGATGATGGGTGCCATGTGCATGCTTATCGTCTGATGGGTTCGTTACCTGCTGCCGGGGACATCGACCGTCTGCCGCTGGTAATTCAACGCTCAGGAAATCTAAGTGCCGCTTTATAAGATTTTTTGAAGTGACGTTGTATAAGTCCGTGCGGCTGGGTACTATTCAACGCGTACACAAACCGCATGGTTCCCCGATTCTCATCGGGGCCCCAGCAAAAGGAGGAGACAAGCATGTCTTTGAAGCCGCTTGCAGATCGCGTTCTGATCAAGCCCGACGCCGTCGAGCAGAAGACCGCTTCCGGTCTCTACATCGCCAGCAGCGCTCAGGAGAAGCCCCAGCGCGGCACCGTCGTCGCCGTGGGCGCCGGCAAGATGAACGATCGCGGCGAGCGCATCCCGCTCGACGTTCATGAGGGCGATATCGTGATCTACGGCAAGTTCGGTGGCAACGAGATCAAGGTCGACGGCGAGGAGTACCTGCTCATGCGCGCCGACGACATCTACGCCGTCGTCGAGTAACCTCGCATTTCCACGCCTCGAGGGCCCGGCCGAATCGGCATCAACCCTCGATTGAGGCGTTCTCACGCCTTTCGCGGCACGCGACTCGACCGCGGAGGGCACCGGATTTTTCTCATTTGGAGGATTGAACAATGGCTAAGAACATCACGTTCGACACCGACGCTCGTGCCAAGCTCGCCAAGGGCGTCAACACCCTGGCCGATGCCGTGACCGTCACCATGGGCCCCAAGGGCCGTTATGTCGCCCTGCAGCGCTCTTTCGGCGCTCCCATGATCACCAACGACGGCGTTTCCGTCGCCAAGGAGATCGAGCTCGAGGATAACATCGAGAACATGGGCGCCCAGCTGGTCAAGGAGGTCGCCACCAAGACCAACGACACCGTGGGTGACGGCACCACCACCGCCACGCTCCTGGCCCAGGCCATCGTGAACGACGGTCTCAAGAACGTCGCCGCCGGCGCCAACCCGCTGGCCATCCGCCGTGGTATCGACAAGGCCGTCAATGCCGCCGTGGCCGAGATGAAGAACCTCGCCAAGCCGGTCGAGACCAAGGAGCAGATCGCTTCCGTCGGTACCATCTCCGCTGGCGACACCGAGGTCGGCAACAAGATCGCCGACGCCATGGATGTCGTGGGCAAGGACGGCGTCATCACCGTCGAGGATTCCCAGACCTTCGATATCACCATCGACACCGTCGAGGGCATGCAGTTCGACAAGGGCTATGTCTCCGCGTACTTCGTCACGGACAACGACCGCATGGAGGCCGTGATGAAGGATCCCTACATCCTCATCACCGACCAGAAGATCTCCAACGTCCAGGACATCATGCCCGTGCTCGAGGCCGTTTCCCGCGCCGGCAAGGGTCTGCTCATCATCGCTGAGGATATCGACGGCGAGGCTCTGCCCACCCTGGTCCTGAACAAGATCCGCGGCGCGCTCAACGTCTGCGCCGTCAAGGCCCCGGGTTACGGCGATCGCCGCAAGCGCCTCCTCGAGGACATCGCCATCCTCACCGGCGGTCAGGCCGCGCTCGACGAGCTCGGCATCAAGGTCGCCGATATCACCGCTGACATGCTCGGTACCGCCAAGAGCGTGACCATCACCAAGGACAACACCACCATCGTGGATGGTGCCGGTTCCAAGGAGGCCATCGCCGACCGCGTGGCCGCCATCAAGGGCGAGATAGAGCACACCGAGTCCGAGTTCGACCGCGAGAAGCTCCAGGAGCGTCTGGCCAAGCTCTCTGGCGGCGTCGCCGTCATCAAGGTCGGTGCCGCTACCGAGACCGAGCTCAAGGAGATCAAGCATCGCGTCGAGGATGCCCTGCAGGCAACCCGCGCCGCCGTCGAGGAGGGCATCGTCGCCGGTGGCGGCGTGGCCTTCATGGACGCCCTGCCCGCACTCGAGAACATCGAGGTCTCCGATCCCGAGGAGCAGATCGGTATCGACATCATCAAGAAGGCGCTCACCGCTCCGGTGGCCACCATTGCCAAGAACGCCGGCTTTGAGGGTGCTGTCATCGTGGACAAGGTGTCCGAGCTCCCCGCGGGCGAGGGTCTGAACTCCGCCAATGGCGAGTGGGGCAACATGATCGACATGGGCGTGCTCGACCCGGTCAAGGTCACCCGCACCACCCTGCAGAACGCCGCCTCTGTGGCTTCCCTTATCCTCATCACTGAGGCCACCGTTTCCGACGTGCCCAAGAACACCCAGCTCGAGGACGCCATCGCGGCTGCTACCGCCGGTGCTCAGGGCGGCGGCATGTACTAAGCCGCAAGGTCTGAAACGTCACGTGAGGTTTCCCGCGCGATTGTGAACCTGTCTCGACGGTTCATGGCTCGGGCAGACACGTGACGAGACGGTGGAAGGCCCTGTTCGCATTGTGCGAATATAGCAGCCATCTTCACTTGTACGAAAGGCGCTCCACACCTGTGGGGCGCCTTTCCTCATTTGAGGAAAATCAATCGAGGTGCCCCTTCTGGGTCGCACGCAAAAAGCCAGGCATTGGAGCCTGGCTTTTTGGTGTGTTGCGCGTTGCGCAGATCAACTGCTGGTGCCGCGATTACAGCGTAATGGTATCAAGATCCATGTTGTCCAGGTCGTCATCTGCCTGCTGATCCTCCTCAGCGAGTTTCGCGGCGTCATCCATTTTGGAAAATGGCCATCGTCATATGTATGACGAGGTTTTGGACTGCGATGGCGCCCAGCTTCAAACCGTCCTCAACGATGCTCTTACAATGGTCAGCGAGTAGCCGAGTCCCCGCTTGTTGACTAGCTCGGCGTTGCCTCGCATGAGGGTATTGGCCCGATTGATGCGGTTCCTGATGGTCCTTGGACTCACGTTGTATCTTTTGGCAAGTTCCTCGCATCGAACACCGGGGGATAGACGTATGGATTCGACTAAATCGAGCAGATTGCCCTGAAGTTGCCTCATCGGCTCCACCCCTTCCGTTCTCGTCGCATGGGAAAAGTGTACGGGAAGGTCGAAGCCGAGTTCCATCCATGGTTTTGCACGTTGAACGGGAAAGCAGAGCGTCAATGGTGAATTGTCGGGGCGCGCGGCGAAATACGTGCTAGCGTTATAAGGGCTGGCAAACCGCATGGCGGTGCGCACAGAACAGGCAAGGAAGGATGGCACGATATGGAGTTGGGGTTAAGACGCGTCGGTGCGATGCTCGGCATGGCGGTGGTCGTTGCGCTGGGCGTTCAGGTGCTGGGAATGCAGTTGGCATGGGCCGGTGTTCGGGCGGCGTCCGGTCTTGATAACGTCGAGATAAGTTGGGACGGTTTGACGTTTAAGGCTGATTTGGACCTTGATGCAAAGACCGCCTGCGTGACGGATATCGTTGATCCCGATGTGCCGACCGAGGTTGCCATACCCGCTTCGCTCGAACACGATGGCGAGGCTTATGCCGTTACGGAGGTCGTGTTCACTCGGAGCAATGAACGCGAGCATGTTGTCGGCCTGACGCTTCCCGATACGTTGACGGACCTCAACAACTCGAATTTCCGCAAGTTTCCCAATATTACCGAGATGGTCATTCCCGGTTCCGTCAAGGTGTTCGACGGCAGCTTTCAGAACATGAAGAATCTCGTGAGTCTCACGTTTGGTGAGGGAGTCGAGGAGATCGCGGCGAATTCGATGCTCCGCGGGTGCGATGCACTTACCACACTCACTCTGCCCGAGAGTCTGAAACGGATTTCCAAGCCGGCTTCCTTCGCCGGAGCCGCCGCGCTTGAGAAGATCGTATTGCCTGAGGGGGTCGAAGTCGCGGAAGGAAGCCTCTTGTCCGACTGCACGTCGCTCAAGGGCATCGAGCTGCCCTCATCGATGACCAAGATTCCATCGAATATGTTCAGCGACTGCACCGCACTTACGACGGTTGTCGCGAAGGCCCCGGTCACCTCTGTGGGGTCGGGTGCGTTCAGCGGTTGTTCCGCCCTCGTCGAGATTCCCAGCCTCTCAAGGGTCACCGATATCGGGAGTTACGCGTTTCACGAGTGCGGAGCCCTGACCGGGCCCGTCGACCTGTCGAGGGTTTCCACGATGGGGGAGAAGGCGTTTTACAACTGCGGCAGGCTTGTTGGGGATATTGACTTGTCCGGCTTGAGCGTAGTTCCCGCACAGGCGTTCTCCTATGACGGGGGCATCACCTCCGTTCGGTTGAGCGACGAGTTGACCAAGATCGGAACCTGGGCGTTCTTGGGCACGGGTCTCAGCGAAGTGGCCCTTCCCGACACCCTCACCTCAATCGGGACGTATGCGTTTTGGAAGGCCGGCGGCCTGGGTGGCACGGTGAGGATTCCCGACGCCGTGACAAGCGTGGGGGCACATGCCTTCGAAGATACCGTGGTCGAGCGTTTCGAGATCGGGGAGGGGTTGAGAGAACTCGACGCCTCCGCCATCGCATCGACGGCACTTAAAGAGGTCACGTTTGACAACAGTAAAGATGATGTGACGATCAAAGGCGCTCTTCCCGAGGGCGTCGCCGTTTCGTACGCGCAGCCCTCGATCGAGGATTCGGTGGGAGATACGATCTCTGAAGAGGCTGGATCTCCCACCTTGCAGAAGGCGGTGAATGAGGCTGCCAAGAATGGCGGAGTTGTCAACATCGAGAAGAACATCAAGCTCAAAACCCCCGTCAGCATTCCCAGAGGCAAAACCGTCACCATCGCCTCTGACGATTCGTTCCAGATCGCGGGTGTCGAGCAGCCGGGCGACATCAAGAACCTCTTCGTGGTGGAAGAGGGCGGATCGCTTGTGGTGGGCGGTGATGTGACCCTCTCCGGTCGTTACAACACCGGTAGCGTCGTTCTTGCGAACGGCGCGTTCGAGCTTGCGGGCAATGCCGTGGTGACGGCGTCGAAGTTGCAGGACGATCGAGCAAACGGCTTGGAGGCGACGGGTGTCGGCGTGATCGATGCGCGCGGTGAGAAGGCGTCGATCAAGGTGACTGGCGGTTCGATTTCGGGAAACGCGCTGGTGGGCAACGGCATGGCTTACAGCGGCATCGTACGTGTGAGCGAGGGCGCCAGCTTCGAGATGAGCGGCGGTGAGATTTGCAAGAACAGGGCGCTGAATGCATCTGCGCTCAGCTCATCTTCGGGAGTCTTGCTGTACGGCGATGCGCGTGCCGATATTTCCGGCGGATGCATCTCGGATAATGTCGCGCATCGCGGTTCCGCCGTCATGCTATTCGGCAATGCGGCCGATGCCCGCACGTCGCTTACGCTTTCGGGCGAGGCCGTGCTTTCCGGAAACACCTGCACCTCTACCGGGAAGGTTGTGGGTTCGGGGGCCGTTCACGTCGAGGACAACGCGGAATTCATGATGACGGGAGGGACCATCACCGGCAACAGCGGGGTCCAAGGTGCCGGCGTATGCGTCGTCGACGGCAATCTGCAGAACGCGCAGCCCGAATATCGCACCGCATTCACCATGACGGGCGGATCCATTTCCAAGAACACCGGCTCCACCGGCGGCGGTGTGTACTCTTATAGCAACGGGGTCGAGCTCACCGCCGGTGCGATTACCGATAACACTGCTCATAACATGGGCGGCGGCGTGTATTGCGAGGGCAACTACGACTACTACAGCACATTGCACATCTCCAATGCCCTAATCTCCGGCAACACCGCCCGCCAGGGCGGGGGCATGTGGTTTTGCGCCACGGGGGAGGTCACGGCCCACGCGACCGGCGGCGCCGCGATCTTCGACAATACGGCTCGCGATGCAGACGGACAGAAAGCGGCAGGCGATGACTTCGTGTTTTCCGCTCGAGAGGCGGAAGGGCATCCTGCAACGCTTGCGAATCGCCTGTTGGGCGGTGGTTCGGTCGCGTGGTACGAGGACGGTGGCGTCTACCTGCCCTCGACGGACGTGTATCCGACTACTTCGGAAGCGACGCCGCGCTACGGTGCCGAGGGCGCCTCGACCGAGCCGGTGGACGTCTCGAACAGCGTCAAGTGCCTCGCGCTCAAGGCGGTGCCGCTTTCCGAGGAGGTAAAGAAGCTCGCCGAGGATGAGGCTGAGATGGTCATCGTCGGCAATACCGCCGACAAGGGCGGCGGCATAGGATCAAACGGCGGTGTCGAGATCGGAGACGAGTCCGTGATCGGAGTCACGGTCGACAAGGCGTGGAAGGGCGACA
>JAHHSP010000052.1 GCA_020025115.1 Collinsella sp.
GGAGCGGCGGTGGTGAAATCGCCGAAGCGATGATGGTCGACGACGCCGAAGATGGTGGCGTTCTCAAGGCCGGCGACGGACTGACCGGGCTCGTTGTGGTCGGTGAGGATGACGAGCTGGGACTCGGCGCCCTCGACGGCCGGCTCGATGGCGTCGATCAGCGTCGGGGCGGGCACGCCGGCATCCTCGAGCAGCTTGGCAGACTCGGCCGGCAGCGGGCCCAGGCAGCAGGCGGTATAGGTGTTGCCCTGATACTCAACCTGATTGAGCAGCTGGGACAGGACGACGGCGGACATGATGGCGTCGTTGTCGGGGTTCTGGTGACCGAACACGAGGACGTTTGCCATGGGGTTCCTCCCTTGTTTGCGAATACATGGTTACAGCCATTGTAACGCGCATCGAACGCCGCCCATACCGACACGCGCAGCCCATCAATCCCATCGCACCCACGATCCCGGAGGAGCGGGACCACCGCACCCCAAACGATTCGCCAAGCTTCCCGCTTTCCCCGCCTTTTATATACAATTCATAGGGCCTCGCACCGCCACAGATTGGACCCCCATGCTCGCCGATTACCACGTGCATTCCGAATTCTCCGACGACTCCGTCTTTCCCATGAACGACGTCTGCGCCCTCGCCATCGAGCGCGGACTTGACGAGATCTGCTTCACCGACCATGTGGACTTTGGCGTGCGCCCCGATTGGGACGAATACCGCGCGGACCCTTCCTGTGCACCCATCATCCATGGACAGCCGTCCACCAACGTGGATTACGATCGGTATTTCCCGGCGATTGACGAGGTGCGCGACCGCTTTGCCCCCGAGCTCACCGTGAAGACAGGCATGGAGTTCGGCGTGCAGACGCACACGATTGAGCGCTTCCAAGAGCTGTTCGGGCGTTTTTCGGGCAAATGGGACTTCATCATCCTGTCGATCCACCAAGTGGACGACCAAGAGTTCTGGAACGGCGCCTTCCAGCAGGGCCGTACGCAAGACGAGTACAACATGGGTTATTACGAGGAGGTGCTGCGCGTGGTCCAGCGCTTCGATGATTGGTCGGTGCTCGGCCACCTCGACCTCATCAAGCGCTACGACCAGGCCGGTCCCTGGCCGGACGCGAACGCCCGCGACATCGTGGCCGCGATCCTGGAGGAGGCCATCCGGCGCGGCAAGGGAATCGAGCTCAACACCTCATCCATCCGCTACGGCCTGGCCGATCTCACCCCAAGCACCGAGCTGCTGCGCCTGTACCGCGATCTGGGCGGGCGGATCCTCACGATCGGCAGCGACTCGCACAAGCCCGAACACCTCGGCGCGCACATTCCCATGATGCGCGAACGCCTGAAGGATATCGGGTTCGCCGAGTTTTGCACCTTCCAGGGCATGGAGCCCATGTTCCACAGGCTGTAGCGCGGGCGCGGCATGGAGCCGCACTCGCCCGCAAGCCATCGGCCCCCTGCGCCCTGTCCATGTAGACGATGGACGGGGCATCCGCATGGCGCCGCCGCGCTCATACTCGCGAGCGGGCAAGACGATCAGGCAACCTACCCCGGAGTCCCCATGGCATCTCTCCTCCTCCCCATCATCTACCTCACCTTTATCTCACTCGGTCTCCCCGACTCGCTGCTGGGCACGGCATGGCCCGTCATGCACGTCGACCTCGGCGCGCCCGTGGCCGCGCAGAGCCTGATCTCGATCATCATCTCCTGCTGCACGATCGTCTCGTCGCTTTTCACCGCCCGCCTGACAAATCGCCTGGGCACCGGGCGCCTCACCGCACTCTCCGTGGCGCTGACAGCCGCGGCCATCTTGGGGTTCACGACAACGAACGCGTTCTGGCAGCTCTGCCTCATCGCGATCCCGTACGGCCTGGGCGCCGGCGCCATCGACGCGGCGCTCAACAACTACGTCGCCCTGAATTACGGCGCGCGGCATATGAGTTGGCTGCATTGTTGCTGGGGAATCGGCGCGAGCGCCGGTCCGCTCGTCATGGGATGGGCCCTCGGCAACTCGCTCGGCTGGCCCGGCGGATACCTCGTCATCGGCGCGACGCAGGTCGTCATCACCATGGTGCTGACGTTCGCGATTCCCCTGTGGAACCGGGCGGCTCAAGCGGGAGGGCCCGGCGGCGAACGCGAGCAGGCCGTCGAGGCGGATGCCCCCACCGCCGCAACAGCGACCCCTCCGACGAACCGCGAGCTGCTGCGCCTACCCGGTGCACGAGCGGCCATCGCCTCTTTTGGCACGTACTGTGCGCTCGAAGGGTCCATCGGGCTGTGGATCGCAAGCTATCTCACTCTGGCACGCGGATTTGACGCCTCCGCCGCGGCGGCGGTCGTGGGCCAGTTCTATATCGGCATCACAGTCGGACGCCTCGTCTCGGGCTTTATCGCTCAATGGTTGACGAGCGAGAATCAAATCCGCCTTGGTCAGGCGCTCGTTGCAAGCGGGCTGATCGGCCTCGTCACGCTCGACGGACCCATCGCGTGCGGCACCTGCGTCCTCGTCGCCGGACTCGGATGCGCGCCCATCTACCCCAGCATCGTGGCGCTCACGCCCAAACGATTTGGCGAGCGCGCCTCTCAGGGGCTCGTCAGCCTGCAGATGGCCTGCGCATACGCCGGCTCCATGCTCGTTCCCCCGATCTTCGGCCTCGTTGCGGGGGCGGGAGGGGCGGCCCTCGTACCGCTCCTGGCAATCGCGCTCCTGGTCGCAAACGTCCTTCTCGCCGAGCGGGCCGTGCGAGCGACCGGGCATTAGGCGATACCGGCCGGTTGCGAAATGCGCTCCGCATCTCGCAACCGGCTTACAAGCACTTCACACCGCGTCGGGTGCGTCAGCTTTACACCTCGCGTGCGGCGGCGCGCAAAGCGACGTAGGCCGCGCCGAAGATGCCGGCGTCATTTCCGAGCTCGGCCACTTCGATGATGGTGTTCCGACTCACCTTGAGCGCGCGCTCCGCATATTTCTCGCGCAGGGTCTCGAGGAACACGTCGGACGAGGCAGAGGCGCCGCCGCCCAGCACGTAGACCTCGGGATCGACCACGGCGGAAACGATCTGCAACCCGCGGGCCAGATAGTCCATGGTCACATCGACTGCGGCGAGGGCGGTCTCATCGCCCTCGCGCGCGGCGCTGAACACCGAACGGGAATCGCTCGGGCCCACCAGCTCGACGGGATCGACCCCGCGCTCCTCGCACAGGCGCTTGTAGTTGCTCACGACGCCGCTCGCCGAGGCATACTGCTCCAGGCATCCTCGCAAGCCGCAGCCGCAGATGCGCTCCTCATCCGGATTCACGCAAAGGTGCCCGATCTCACCGCCGGCGCCAAACGCGCCGTCGATGACATCGCCGTTCACCACGACGCCGCCACCGAGGCCGGTGCCGATCGTCACCATGACCATGCTGCGGTGCCCTTGGGCGCTCCCGCGCCACACCTCGCCCATGGCCGCGGCGTTGGCGTCGTTCACGTAGCGAATGGCCGCATTGGGGCAACGCCCCATGAGCGCCTCTTTGAGCGCGGGCGCGTCGATCTCGATGTTTGCCGCCAGGGTTATGGCCCCGCTGGCGGGAACAGGACAGGGAACGGCGAGGCCGATCCCCCGCACGAACAGCATGGGCTGACGAACCGCCCCCATGAGCTGCTCGATGCCACCCACCACGGCGGCGTAGCCCTCCTCGCACGCCAGCGAGGGAGTCGGGACGCTCGCCTTGCCGAGCAGGTCACCCGCCTCGTCGAACAGCCCGAGCTTGACGGAGGTCCCTCCCACGTCGATACCGATGTAATACTGCTTGCCCTCTGCCATGGGGCCTCCTTTCATGACGCCCGTCCGACATGCGGGCGACGACGATGCATCCGTCCTCGACTATACTCCGCATCCCCGCCGAAGCGCCCCACATCTCGCAATCCGCGCCGACACGTGGGCGGGAAACTCAAGATCGCTCATGCCGCGTTGCCGGCAGCGCCGCGGCGAACGCCCGACATCGCCACCCCGATCACCATGCCGACCAGCGCCGGAACGACCCAGTTCATGCCGAGTCCGGCGAACGGCAGGGCGTCGAACGGCAACCAGGCGCCCGCGAAAAACGCATCGCGCAGCGCGGTGGAAACGCTCACGACGCCCGTGAGGCCCATGACCCATGGCCATGTGCGCGGCACCAAATCGCACCCCTTGTGCATCATGCCCATCACCACGAGCACGATGGCCATGGGATACAGGGCGTTGAGCAGTGGAACCGAGAACGCCAGGATCGCATCGAGGCCGAAATTCGATACGGCGCAGGAGAACACCGCGAACCCGAGAGCCCACGTGCGGTAAGGCACGCGAGGAAACGCCTCGGCAAAATATGTACCGCAGCAGCTGATGAGACCGATGCACACGTTCAGGCATGCAAGCAGGAAGATCGCGGCAACGACAACCGTTCCGATGGAACCGAAGTGCAGGGTGGCCGAGGCCGTCAGGATGGCGGCGCCGTTGGTCGCGTCCGGCATGGCGGGGGCCATGTTCAGGCCCACCACGGCCAACCCGCAGTAGATGAGACCCATGAGCACGCCCGCGAACACTCCGGCACGCGAGACCTCGCGCGTGAGGCCCGCGTCATCGGTCACGCCGAGCTCGCGGATATTCGTGGCGATGATGATGCCGAAGGTGAGCGACGCAAGCAAGTCCATGGTCTGATAACCCGTCTGGAAGCCGGCCATGACCGCATTGCCCTCATACACGCCATGCACCGCGCGAGAAGCGTCCACGGGATCGATCAGCGCGGCACCCACCACGGCCACGATCAGCACGATGAGCGCGGGCCCGGTGATACGCCCCAGCAGTTTGGTGAGCGCGCTAGGGTGCATGGCCAGCAGGTACGCCACCGCGAAAAACACCACCGAGAACACGAGGCACGCCGCTTCGAGCGAGATGCCGGCGGGAAGCAATGGCTGCACCATCTCAAAAGCGGTCGACGAAGTGCGCGGGATGGCCAGACACGGTCCGATCGCAAGGTAAATGGCGGCGACAAACACGCTCGAAAACACCGGATGCACGCGCGTGGCGAGGTCGCGGGCGGTGCCGGCGAGGCCGACGGCGATGATACCGAGCATGGGCAGCCCGATGCCGGTGATGAGGAAGCCGATCATGGCGGGCACGACGGCGTCGCCCGCCTGTAGGCCGAGAAGGGGCGGGATGATGAGGTTGCCCGCCCCGAAGAACATAGAGAACAAGGTAACGCCCACGAACAGGGACTGTCGGGATGTGAGTTTTGCGCTCGTCATGTGCACCTACCTCCGGATCGTCGTTTCCGTAATGGGTGACACTGTAGCAGAGTGGAGTGCCTATCTGCTAGACGAGTTTGACGATGGGCGCAAATCCCTTCATGAGCTTCTTCGTCTGGCCGGAACGCTCGAACTGAACCTCGATCATATCTCCAGCAGCCGAGATGACCGTGCCCGACCCAAACGTCTTGTGGCTCACCCGGTCGCCGGCTACGAACGTCGTGGCCGCAGCCTCGGCATCCACCTTGCGCTCGACCGATGCCGATACGGCGCTCTTCTTGGGGCGCGGCGCACCGGAGCCAAAGGTCGCGGGTCCGCGGTCGGGCGACGCGACGCGGCCCGCCTGGGCGCTGACGCCCGTGCGACGCTGCGTGCCCGGCGTCGAACGCGTATAGGAGCCAAACACGCGGCCGCCATACATGTCCGAGCCCTGGCCCGACCCGAAAGTCCCACGACGATCGCCGCGCTTCTCCCAGCCGGTGCCCTCGAACCCAGAGGACCCGATCCCGGAAAACTCGATGTTCTCGGCGGGGATCTCGTTCACAAAGCGCGAACGCGGGTTGGCCTGCGTGGAGCCGTAGGTGCGGCGTGTGGCGGCATAGGTGAGGAACAGGCGCTTGCGTGCACGAGTGATGGCCACATAGGCCAGACGGCGCTCCTCCTCGAGCTTTGCGGGGTCGTCGTCGGACCAACCGGCGACATGCGGGAAAATGCCCTCCTCCATGCCGGCCACGAACACGGCGGGGAACTCCAGGCCCTTGGCGGAGTGAACCGTCATCATGGTGATGGCGTGGCTCTCCCCCGCCAGGGCGTCGAGATCGCTGCGCAAGGCCAACCACTCGAGCAGGGCCGGCAGGGCCTTGCAGGCGAGCGGGCCGTACATGCGCTCGACCTCGGCCGCGGCGAGGGCGGCGGCAGACGGGACGGGAGCAGATGCCATGGCGGGACTCGCCAGCGCATCCGCGGCCGCGGTCATCGGGGCGCCCATCGGCATCGCGGTGCCGACGGGCGCGACAGCGGCCTCCGGCACGTCCGCCACGCCGGCGGCGCGCAGCTCCTCGAGGCTCTCGAGCGTGCCCTCGATGTCCTCGTGCGTCTCCTCGAATTCGGCGGCGACGCCCAAGAACTCCTGGATGTTCTCGGCACGGGACTCGGCCTCCATGGTGCCCTCGGCGCGGAACGCCTGTATCAGGCCGCTTTTGTCGATGATCGTATCGACGACGTCCTTGAGCTCGCCGTCCATCCGACGCCCCTCGCGCACGATGTTCACAAAGTCGCCGAGGGCATGGCGGACCTTGGCGGAGAACATCCCCGTCTCGGCGATGGCCAACTCGCACGCCTGGAAGAACGAACAGGCATTCATGCGGGCCAGGTCCTCGATCTTGCCGATGGAGGTGGAGCCGATGCCGCGGCGCGGCGTGTTGATGACGCGCTTGACGCTCATCTCATCCGCCGGGTTCACTATCATCTTGAGATACGCCATGACGTCGCGGATCTCGGCGCGGTCGAAGAATCGCGTGCCGCCCACGATCTTGTAGGGCACACCCGCGCGCAGGAACATATCTTCCAAGATACGGGACTGCGCGTTCGTGCGGTAAAAGACCGCCATATCGTCGTAGCTGGTACCGGCGGCGCGCAACTTCTCGATCTCGGAGGCGATCCAGCGGCCCTCATCGCGCTCATCGCTCGCCTGATAGGCCTGGATCTTCTCGCCGTCGCCCAAGTCGGTGAACAGGCGCTTCTCTTTGCGCTGCGAATTGTTGCGCACCACGGCGTTGGCCGCGGCCAGGATGTGACCGGTCGAACGGTAATTCTGCTCGAGCTTGACCACCTTGGCCTGCTTGAAGTCCTTCTCGAAATCGAGGATGTTCGAGATGTCGGCGCCGCGCCAGGAATAGATCGACTGGTCATCATCGCCGACGACCATGAGGTTTTGGTACTTGGCGGCGAGCAGGTTGGCGATCTCGTACTGGACGTGGTTGGTGTCCTGGTACTCGTCGACGCTGATGTAGCGAAAACGCTCCTGGTACTTCTCGAGCACCTCAGGGCGGGTACGCAACAGCTCGAGCGTGCGCACGAGCAGGTCGTCGAAGTCCATGGCGTTCGCAGCGCGCAGGCGGCGCTCCAGCTCCAGGTACACCTGAGCGGTCTTCTGCTCCTGCGGCGAGCTCGCCTTCTCGATGAACTCCTCCGGACCGATCATGGCATTTTTGGCCGTAGAGATCTTGGAGCGAATCATGTTGATGGGATACTGCTTTTGCTCGATGCCCAGATGGGTCATGATCTCGCGCACCATACGGCGGGAATCGTCATCGTCGTAGATGGTGAACTGACCGGTGTAGCCGAGCAGGTCGGCATCCTCGCGCAACATGCGCACGCACATGGCATGGAAGGTGCACACCCACATGCCGCGCATCCCGCCGTCGGGCAGCATGGCGCCCAGACGCTCGCGCATCTCGGCCGCGGCTTTGTTGGTGAACGTGATGGCCAAGATCTGCCAGGGGCGGATGCCCAGGTCGCCGATCATACGGGCGATGCGGAACGTGAGCACGCGCGTCTTGCCGGAACCGGCGCCGGCGAGCACGAGCAGCGGCCCTTCGGTAGTGAGGACCGCCTCGCGCTGGGCGGGGTTGAGCGTATCGATATCGACGAGGGGCCGGGGTGCAGGGGGTTCCGGCGCATCGGCGAGAACGGCGGGCTCATAATCCACC
>JAHHSP010000053.1 GCA_020025115.1 Collinsella sp.
GAGCTTGGGCTCGACATCCCGGTCTGCGGCCTTGCCAAGGCCGATGAGGAGGTGTTCGTTCCCTGGGACGATACGCCGATCGTGTTGCCCAGCGGATCGGCCTCCCTGTATCTCATCAAACAGGTCCGCGACGAAAGCCACCGCTTTGCGATCACCTTCCATCGCGAGCTGCGCGGCAAGGCCATGACCGTATCCGTCCTGGATGAGGTTCCCGGTGTCGGTCCCACGCGGAAGAAGGCGATCATGAAGCGCTTCGGCTCCATGAAGCGCCTTCGCGCCGCATCGGAGGCCGAGATCGCCGAGGTCCCCGGCGTGCCCGCCGAGGTCGCCCGAGCGGTGTTCGAATCGCTTCGCGCGCTCGAGGCGCAGCGGCTCGGGCGCGATTCTGAAGATGGCGGATAAGCGGCATCGTGCAACTCGCCTTGCGGCCGCCGAGTATCTGCCGGCATCCCCGCAATGTGGGCGCGACGGCCCGATTGCGCAGGGGCGATTGGCCCGTTTTGCGGCCGGGCCCTCAATCTGAAAGGGGAACGTATGAATCCTGTCATCGAATCGCTCAAGGGCAAGCTGGTCGTGAGCGTGCAGGCCTATCCCGGCGAGCCCCTGCGCACGCCCGAGATCATGGCAAGCATGTCCCGCGCCTGCGAGCTCGGCGGTGCGGCGGCCATCCGCTGCCAGGGCCTGTCCGATATCGCCGCCATCAAGGGCCGCGTCGAGATCCCGGTCATCGGCCTGTGGAAGGACGGCCATGAGGGCGTTTACATCACGCCGACGCTGCGCCATGCGCGCGCCTGCATCGCCGCCGGCGCCGACATCGTGGCCGTCGATGCCACCGACCGCCCGCGTCCCGATGGCAGGCTGCTTGAGGACACGGTGCGCCCGCTGCGGGAGGAGGGCGTCCTGCTCATGGCGGACTGCATGACCATCGAGGATATCCGCCGTGCCGTGGAGCTCGGCTTCGACCTGGTTTCCACCACGCTCTCTCACGACAAGCCCGCCATCGACACCACGCTCGACGAGGGTCCGGACCTGCCGCTTCTGCGCCGGGCGACGGCCGAGTTCCCCGGTTTCCCCATCATCTGCGAAGGTCATGTCCATACGCCCGCCGAGGCTCGCGCCGCAATCGATGCCGGGGCGTGGGCCGTCGTCGTGGGCACCGCCATCACGCACCCCACGAGCCTGACCTCTTGGTTCAAGGCGGCCATCGACGCGTAGTCGAGATATCCGCCCGGCCCCGATCTGATCGCGGTCGCCTGGCGGCGGGCGCGATCAGATCGGGGCATCTGCCGTTTTTCCGGCCCTGCACCGCGTTCTCCGAAGCGACGACGATCCGATTTTGGGAAATACGCTTTGTTGGCCGGAAAAGGGGAATGCACCGGTGCCGAGGACGGTATCATGGGTGGGAATGAGGCGCGAGGGCGTCTCGCGCGATGGCAAGGAGGGTACACATGGCTATTTCAACCGATCTGCTGTTCATGGAGCCGGTCTTCCACGGCAAGATCTGGGGAGGCCGCAAGCTCGAGGAGATGTACGGCTACGATATCCCGGACGGCCCGGTTGGGGAGTGCTGGGGCATCTCCGCCCATCCCAACGGGGATTGCAGAATCGCTTCGGGCCCGCTCGCCGGTATGTTCCTCTCGCAGGCATGGAGCGAGCATCCCGAGCTGTTCGGCGGTCTCGATGGCGACCGGTTCCCCCTCCTGGTCAAGATTCTCGACGCCACGGACGACCTGTCCGTTCAGGTGCATCCCGGTGATGCATACGCCGCCGAGCACGAGAACGGGTCCCTCGGCAAGACCGAGTGCTGGTATGTCATCGACTGCGATGACGACGCCACCATCATCGTCGGCCAGCGCGCGGCCTCTCGCGAGGAGCTCGCCGCCGCCATCGAGCAGGGCCGTTGGGATGAGGTCCTGAACGAGATCCCCATCCATCCTGGAGATTTCTTCCAGATCGACGCCGGCACGGTGCACGCCATCAAGCGAGGTACCGTCATTCTTGAGACGCAGCAGTCCAGCGACGTCACCTATCGTCTCTACGACTACGACCGCCGTCAGGACGACGGCTCCCTGCGCGAGCTGCACATAGACAAGTCCCTCGACGTCGTGGATTATGGGGCGAAGGCCCCGGAGACGGGAGAGGTCGCGGCCCCCGAAGTCGATGGCGTCACGCATCTGGTCGATTGCCCCGCCTATTCCGTCGACCGCGTGTATCTCGACGGTGAGCTCACGTATCCCGTGGCGAGCGCCGGCATCCCGTTCCTTTGCGTGACGGTCATGGCGGGCGAAGGCTCGGTCAACGGCAGCCCGCTCAAGGCGGGGGACCACTTCATCGCGACCTCGACGTGCGATGGCCTCTTGCTCGAGGGTTGCATGACCCTCATCGCCAGCCACATCTAGCGCTGTTTCCCGCAAGATGTGATTTCACCGCGCCTGGGTATCGTCCGGGGCGCGGTGTTTTCGTTTGCCATGGCATGAGGGGATATACTCGTACCAATGAATCGCAAACGCCTCGATCCGGATGAAAGGCCCATCATGTCCGAGCGTTCAGATACCATCTCGGCCGAGCTCGCCGATCGCGTCCCCGATATCGTCATCATCACCGGCATGTCCGGTTCCGGCCGCACGCAGGCCATGCATGTGTTTGAGGACATGGGGTATTTCTGCATCGACAACCTTCCCCCGAGTCTCATCATGCAGCTCGCCGAGATCATCGGCATCAACACGGGCGTGGGGCGCCACCTGTGCGTCACGAGCGATCTGCGCAGCCAGGGGCTCTTCGATGAGCTGCTCGACACCATCGAGACGCTGCGCGACCATGAGATGACCTGCAAAGTTCTGTTCCTCGAGGCCTCGGACGAGGTGCTCATCCGTCGGTACAGCGAGAATCGCCGCCGTCACCCGCTTGCGAAGCGCGGCGACACGATGGCCGACGCGATCCAGCGCGAACGGATGGCGCTGGCGAGCATCCGCGAGAGAGCCGACCTCGTCATCGATACGAGCCGCATGCGCACGGCGACGCTGCGAAAGCGCCTACAGGGTGCGTTCTCCGAGCTCAGCGATGAGCAGCTGATGGATGTCCACGTGTTTTCCTTCGGCTTCAAGCACGGGCTGCCCGTGGAGGCCGACCTGATGATCGACGTGCGGTTCCTGCCCAACCCCTTCTACGACCCCGAGATGCGCACGCTCACCGGTCTCGATGAGAAGGTCTCCAGCTTCGTGATCGACCATCCAAAGACGCGGGAATTCCTCGATGCATGGTTCCGCCTGCTCGATGCCGTCATGCCCGGCTATATCGCCGAGGGCAAGCCGAGCCTTTCCATCGCGATCGGGTGCACGGGAGGCCAGCACCGCAGTGTCGCCATCGCGGAGGCGACCGGGCGCTACCTGGAGCGCCATCAGTACCATGTGAGCATCTCTCACCGCGACCTCGCCAAGGCGAACCTCAGGAGCTAGCGATGCCCGATCAGCGTCTCAAGGCGGTCTCCATTGGCGGCGGCACCGGTCAGCCGCGCCTCATCGCGGCTCTTCGGCTCATGGGGGCACATATCGACTCTGTGGTCGCCATGGCCGACGATGGCGGTTCGACCGGGCTCTTGCGCGAGCGGGAGCACATCGTGCCGCCCGGTGATGTGCGCAAGTGCCTGTCTGCGTTGGCAGCCGATCCCGCCGCCCCGCTTGCCCGCGCGTTCGCCCATCGCTTCCCCTACATCGATGATCACGCGCTCGGCAACCTGTTGCTGGTGGCGCTCGCCAAAGAGACCGATTCGTTCGTCGCCGCGATTCGCACGTGCGAGCGCTTGCTTGAGTGCGTCGGGCATGTGCATCCCTCCACATTGGAGCTCGTGAGCCTCTCCGGGCGAACGCGCGAGGGGGATGAGGTGCGCGGCCAGGCCCACATTTCCTACGGCATGCGCGCCATGTCCGAGGTTCGACTCGAGCCCGGCTGTCCTGAGGCGAATGAGGAGGCCGTCGAGGCGATCCTCAACGCGGATCTGGTGGTTCTCGGCCCAGGCTCCCTGTTCACCTCCATCATCCCCAACGTGTTGGTCCCCGGTATCCGCGACGCGCTTGCGGCCACGGGCGCCACCAGGGTGTTCGTCTGCCCCAAAATCGACTCCCTGGGGGAGACTGCGGGCATGGGCGTGGCCGACCATGTGGAGGCCTTGGTCGCCTGCGGCCTCGAGGGGGCGCTCGACGCGGTCTTGGTCCATCGGGCGCAAGGGCCCGAATTCGTCCATCCCTATGAGAAGCGCGCCTGGCAGCGTATCGTCGAGCGCGCCGCGCGAGGGGCGGCCGAGCGCGACGGGGCGGGCGAGGGACCTGTTTCTGCATCGATGATCGACGCCGCCAAGCAGGCGCCGTTCGGTCCGATCGAGGCGAGTGCGGCCGACCTCGAGCGCATCGGGTCTCTCGCCGGGCGCGTCGTCGTACGAGATTTCACGGGCGGGGAGTCCCCGGCCGTCCACGATGCCGGCCGCCTTGCCGCCGCGCTCACGGAGGTGATGAGATAGATGTCCTTTACGGCAGAGGTCCGCGACGAGCTCGCCCGCTGCACCCCTGAGTGCGCCTACTGCGACGTCTCGACGCTCGCCGCGCTCGTCCGCGTGTGCGGCACGCTTTCAATCAGCGGGCGCGGGGGATATCAACTCCAGGTCGCCACGGAGACGGGCGCGGTCGCGCGCACGATGATCGAACTCACGCACAAGATATTGAAGCTCAAGACGGACCTCACCGTCCGCCGCTCCGTCTTGCACCGCGTGCGCAATTACCTCATCGTCCTGCCCGATCAGCCCGATCTGGAGAAGGCCCTCATCTTGCTCGGCATCCTCGATCGTTTGGGAGACTTGGTGCCCGGCGTGCCCAAACACGTTGCGAACCGCGCCTGCTGTCGTCGCGCGTTCGTGCGCGGAAGCCTTATCGCGGGCGGTTTCGTGGCCGATCCCCGCGGCGACTTTCATCTCGAGATCGCCGTGCAGGGAGAGCAGTTCGCCCATGACCTGGCCGACCTCATCTGCGGCATGGGGGTTCAGGCGCGCGTCAATCCGCGCAGGGGCGCCTATGCGGTGTACATCAAAAGCGCGGAGGATATTAGGCGGCTGCTGGCCAAACTCGGGGCCGAGCGCGCTGTCGCGGAGATCGAGGAGGCTCGTGCGGTCAAGCAGGTGAAGAACCAGGTCAATCGGCGTGTGAACGCCGAGCTCGCCAACCAGACGCGCAGCGCCGGCGCGGCCCAGCGCCAACTCGAGCTCATCGAGGCCCTCGATGAGCTGGGGCTGCGCCCCGGGCTCCCCGAAGCGCTCGAGACGTTTTGCCGCCTGCGCGAGAGCCACCCCGACCTGTCGTTGCGCGACCTTGGCGAGATGGCGCAACCTCCGCTGTCGAAATCGGCCCTCTATCACCGCGTGTTGCGGCTGGAGAAGATGATCGGGGAGGCGAAAGCGTCGCGTGAGGAGGATTGAAGCGTCTCAACCGGAGATATAGTCCCTGGTCGCATGCATTGATAGCGGGATGAAGCGTTTCAAGCCGGGTCTTTTGTCCGAAAGTTGCCAATCACACGATTGAGCAAGCGGAAAAAAGGTATATTTGGTGAGTGGTTAGTTTTCGGACTTCAACGGCGGGCAGCCAGCCCGCGGGAGGTCCAATGAAAGGAGACACACATGGCAGTTAAGGTTGCTATCAACGGCTTCGGTCGTATCGGTCGTCTGGCCTTCCGTCAGATGTTCGGTCACGAGGGCTCCGAGATCGTCGCCATCAACGACCTCACCTCTCCCGACATGCTCGCGTACCTGCTGAAGTACGATTCCACGCAGGGCAACTACTCCCGCGATCACAAGGTCGAGGCCACCGAGGACGCCATCATCGTTGACGGCAAGGAGATTAAGATCTACAAGGAGGCCGACGCCAACAACCTGCCTTGGGGCGACCTCGACGTCGACGTCGTGCTCGAGTGCACCGGCTTCTACACCTCCAAGGCCAAGGCCCAGGCTCACATCAACGCCGGCGCCAAGAAGGTCGTCATCTCCGCACCGGCCGGTAACGACCTGCCCACCATCGTCTACAACGTGAACCATGAGGAGCTCACGGCTGAGGACGACATCATCTCCGCCGCTTCCTGCACCACCAACTGCCTCGCCCCGATGGCCAAGGGTCTGAACGACTTCGCCCCCATCGTGTCCGGCATCATGACCACCATCCACGCCTGGACCGGCGATCAGATGGCTCTCGACGGCCCGCAGCGCAAGGGCGACAAGCGTCGTTCCCGCGCCTGCGCCGTGAACATCGTCCCGAACTCCACCGGTGCCGCCAAGGCCATCGGCCTGGTCCTGCCTGAGCTCAACGGCAAGCTCATCGGTGCCGCCCAGCGCGTTCCCACGCCGACCGGCTCCCTCACCAACCTCTACGCCGTCGTCGACAAGGTCGTCACCAAGGACGAGGTCAACGCCGCTATGAAGGCCTACGCCGAGACCATCTCCGAGACCTTCGGCTACAACGAGGACGAGATCGTCTCCACCGACATCATCGGTGAGACCCACGGCTCCATCTTCGACGCCACCCAGACCATGTGCGCCGACCTCGGCAATGGCCAGACCCTGGTTCAGGTTGTTTCTTGGTACGACAACGAGAACTCCTACACCTCCCAGATGGTCCGCACCATCAAGTACTTCGAGAAGTTCGTCGCTTAAGTTGCGCGGTAACTCTCGCATCTAGACCAAGCGTCTACAGGAGGGCGCGGCCTCATGGCGTATGCCCGGGGTCGCGCCCTTTTTGAAGTGGGCGGACACATCGTCCGCTGCTCATCAGATAAGAAAGGAATGGACATGGCTTTCACCAAGAAGACCGTCCGCGACATCGACGTCGATGGCAAGCGCGTCCTCGTCCGCGTCGACTTCAACGTGCCGATCAAGGACGGTGTCGTCGGTGACACCACCCGCATCAACGCCGCTCTTCCGACCATCAAGTACCTGGTCGACCACAATGCCCGCGTCATCCTCATGAGCCACCTCGGCCGTCCGGACGGCACCGGCTTCCAGCCCGAGTTCTCCCTCGAGCCCGTCGCCGCCAAGCTCGCCGAGCTTTCCGGCCTCGATGTGGCCTTCGTCGCCGACACCTATGGCGAGGACGCCGCCGCCGCCGTCGAGGCTCTCGAGCCCGGCAAGATCCTCGTCCTCGAGAACGTCCGCTTCGACAAGCGCGAGAAGAAGAACGACCCCGAGATCGCCAAGACGCTCGCCTCCTATGGCGACGTCTTCGTCCTCGACGCCTTCGGCACCGCCCACCGCTCCCAGGGTTCCGTCGTGGGCCCCGCCGAGTACCTGCCCGCCGTGGCCGGCTTCTTGCTCGAGAAGGAGGTCGACACCCTCACCGGCATCTTCGCCAACCCTGAGCGCCCCCTCGTCGCCATCGTCGGCGGTTCCAAGGTTTCCTCCAAGATCGGCGTCCTCGACCACCTCATCGACTCCGCTGACACCCTGATCATCGGCGGCGGCATGGCCTACACGTTCTTCCTCGCCCAGGGCATGAGCGTCGGCCAGTCCCTCAAGGAGGAGGATTGGGTCGAGCGTGCCGGCGAGATGCTGAAGAAGGCCGAGGAGAAGGGCGTCAAGATCCTGCTCCCCATCGACAACCGCGTCGCGGACCACTTCGGTGAGGACGCCGTCCCTGAGATCGTCGCCTCCAACGCGATCCCCGATGATCGTGAGGGCATGGACATCGGCCCCAAGACCGAGGAGCTTTACGCCGAGGCCATCAAGGGCGCCAAGACCGTCTTCTGGAACGGTCCCATGGGCGTCTTCGAGTTCGATAACTTCGCTCACGGCACCCAGGCGATCGCCGAGGCCGTCGCCGAGGCCGATTGCACCTCCATCATCGGCGGCGGCGATTCCGTCGCGGCCGTCAACAAGTTCAACCTGGCCGACAAGATGAGCTGGATTTCCACC
>JAHHSP010000054.1 GCA_020025115.1 Collinsella sp.
ATGCAGAACAAGTACAAAAATATGCAACAGCAAGCATCTTCCTATTCATTTATCCCTCAGGGTGAACCCTCTAGGGAACGATATTTACGCACGTCAGACGCTTTATTAGATAAAAGTAATCAACTGGGAGATTGATCGAGATATACCGTTCACTCCCCAATATCGTCCGTTTGGCGTTCTCGTGTATCCCTCTTCAAAAATTGGATATAACGGTAACTGTTGAACGGAGCCCCGCGAGGGGCTTGAACCGGAATCGCAAAAGCGGTTCCAGAAAAAAGAAAGGTAGGAGGCAATGACGAAAGGCTTGCATGTCCCGAGCGAAATCGGGCAGCTCAAAAAGGTCTGCCTGCATAGGCCCGGTGAGGAGCTGCTGAATCTGCCGCCCTTCGAGCTGGAGCGCCTGCTCTTCGACGACGTTCCCTTCCTCGAGGTCGCTCAGGAAGAGCACGACGCGTTTGCCCAGACCCTTCGCGATCAGGGCGTCGAGGTCCTGTACCTCGAGAAGCTCGTCGCCGAGGTGTTCGACCTTAACCCCGATGCTCGCCAGGAGTTCCTGGATCAGTACATCGCCGAGGCCGGGATCAAGGGCAAGGAGATGCCCCGCGTCGTCCGTGAGAAGCTCGATTCCATCAAGGACAATCTCGAGTTCGTCCAGAAGACGATGGCGGGTCTGACCAAGGCCGAGATCGAGATGCCGCTGGTGAGCTCCTCCACCCTCGACTCCATGGTGAACACCGAGTCCGAGTCCGACTTGATCATCGACCCGATGCCGAACCTGTACTTCACCCGCGATCCGTTCGCGGTCGTCGGCAACGGCGTCTGCCTCAACCGCATGTACTCCGTCACGCGTAACCGCGAGACCCTGTACGGCAAGTACATCTTCAAGTATCACCCGGATTACAAGGACGTCTCCCTGTACTTCCGCCGCGATGCCGCCTATCACACCGAGGGTGGCGACGTGCTCAACATCAACGAGCACACCCTGGCCGTCGGCATTTCCCAGCGCACCCAGGCCGCCGCTATCGACGTCATGGCCCAGAACATCTTCTGGAACAGCGACTCCAAGGTCGATCGCATCCTCGCCTTCGACATCCCGAACAACCGCGCCATGATGCACCTCGACACCGTCTTCACTCAGATCGATGTCGATAAGTTCACCATTCACCCCGCGATCATGGGCACCCTCAAGGTGTACGAGCTCACCCCGGGCAAGAACCCCGGCGAGGTCAACATCAAGGAAATGGTCGACACGCTCGAGCACATCCTCGAGGATGCCACCGGCGTCGATCAGATCAAGCTGATCCAGTGCGGCGGCGGAGACCCCATCGCCGCTGCCCGTGAGCAGTGGAACGACGGTTCCAACACGCTCGCCGTCGCCCCCGGCAAGATCTGCGTCTATGCCCGCAACACCGTCACGAACGACGTGCTCTACAAGGAGGGCCTGGACCTTCTGGTCGTTCCGTCCGCCGAGCTGTCCCGTGGCCGTGGCGGCCCGCGCTGCATGAGCATGCCCTTCTGGCGCGAAGATCTCTAAGTATCTTCTTCGACGGCGCATCGGCTCCGGTGCGCCGTCGCACTTCGATGCGGATGCATTGGGCATCCGCATGACGCATTTATATATATGAAAGGAGCCCACATGGGCGTCAACCTCTCCGGCCGCAGCTTCCTGCGCCTCCTCGATTTCACCACCGAGGAGATCGAGTACATGCTGAAGCTCTCCAAGAACTTCAAGGACCTCAAGCGCACGGGCACGCCTCACCGCTACCTCGAGGGCAAGAACATCGTCCTGCTGTTCCAGAAGACCTCCACGCGCACTCGCTGCGCCTTTGAGGTCGGCGCCATGGACCTTGGCATGGGCGTCACCTACCTCGATCCCGGTTCGTCCCAGATGGGCAAGAAGGAGTCCATCGAGGACACCGCCCGCGTGCTCGGCCGCATGTATGACGGCATTGAGTTCCGTGGCTTCGATCAGGAGGACGTTGAGGAGCTCGCCGCCAAGTCCGGCGTTCCGGTGTGGAACGGCCTGACCGACCTGTGGCATCCCACCCAAATGCTCGCCGACATCCTGACCGTCCAGGAGAACTTCAACTACGACATCAAGGGTAAGACCCTCGTCTTCATGGGCGACTGCAAGAACAACGTCGCCCGCTCCCTGATGGTCGTCTGCGCCAAGCTCGGCATGAACTTCGTGGCCTGCGGTCCCGAGGAGTGCATGCCCGCCGATGACGTCATCGAGGCGTGCAAGCCCATCGCCGAGGAGAATGGCTGCACCATTAAGCTCACCACCGACGTCAAGGACGCTTGCACCGGCGCTCACGTCATCTACACCGACGTGTGGGTCTCCATGGGCGAGCCTGACGAGGTCTGGACCGAGCGCATCAACCAGCTCCAGGACTACCGCGTGACCACCGAGCTCATGGCCATGGCCGATCCCTCCGCGATCTTCCTGCACTGCCTGCCCGCCTTCCACGACACCAACACCACCATCGGCAAGGACATCGCCGAGAAGTTCGGTGTCACCGAGATGGAGGTCGAGGACGCCGTCTTCGAGTCCAAGCAGTCCAAGGTCTTCGATGAGGCCGAGAACCGCATGCATACCATCAAGGCGATTATGTACGCCACGCTCAAGTAAGAGCGTTTGTCGGTCCGCTCGGAGCGCATCGCTGCGCGCTCCGAGCGGTTCTTCGGTAATATCTTGCTCATGCGGTACGCACGGCACGGAAAGGCCGCATAGGTAAGGTTAATGACACTTGTTAAAGAAGGGGGGATGAGAACAATGACTGAGACCGCTAAGAAAAAGCGCGGCATGCCTTCATCGTTCACCATTCTTCTGCTCCTGCTGGCCATCGTCGCGGTTATCACAGCCGTCGTTTCCGGTACTTCCGGTGGCGCCGTTACCGCCGCCCGCTTGAGTGACTTCTTCACCGCACCGGTGAAGGGTTTTGCAGACGCTCTGCCCGTCTGCCTGTTCGTTATGATCCTCGGCGGCTTTCTCGGCATGATGACCGAGACCGGTGCCCTGGATAATGGCATTGCCGTCCTGGTCAAGAAGCTTCAGGGTCGTGAGATCATGTTGATCCCCGTCCTGATGTTCATCTTCTCCCTCGGTGGTACCTCCTATGGTATGTGCGAGGAGACTGTGCCGTTCTACGCCCTGCTCGCCGCCACCATGATGGCGGCCGGTTTCGACCCGCTGGTCGGCGCAGCCACCGTCCTTCTTGGCGCCGGCTGCGGTTGTCTCGGCTCCACGGTCAACCCGTTCGCCGTGGGTGCCGCCGTCGACGCCCTCACCGGTGTCGGTATCGAGGTCAACCAGACCATCATCATCGGCCTCGGCGCCGCGTTGTGGATCGTCACCACCGTGATTTCCATTGTGTTCGTGATGCGTTACGCCAAGAAGGTCAAGGCTGACAAGGGTTCCACCATCCTGTCCATGCAGGAGCTCAAGGACGCCGAGGAGGCTCATGGCGCTGCTGCCGCCGAGGTCACCAAGGACGTCAAGCTCACGGGCCGCCAGAAGGCCGTCTTGGGCATTTTCGCCTTCACCTTCGTCGTCATGATCGTCGGCTTCATCCCGCTTGCCGACCTCAATGCCGGCGTGGCTGGCTTCTTCGACAACGGCGTGTACGATGCTGACGGCAACGCCGTCACTCAGGCTTGGTCCGCTATCGTCACCGGCTTGCCTATCGGCCAGTGGTACTTCGACGAGGCCTCCACGTGGTTCTTCGTGATGGCCATCGTCATCGGTATCGTGGGCGGTCTGTCCGAGAAGAAGATCGTCGACACCTTCATCACCGGCGCTGCCGACATGATGTCCGTCGTGCTGATCATCGCCCTCGCCCGCGGCATCTCCGTCCTCATGGCATCCACCGGCCTTGACGTCTACGTTCTCGACGCCGCCGCCAACGCGCTCGCAGGCCTGTCCGGCGTGATCTTCGCTCCCATGAGCTTCCTGGTCTACTTCGGCCTGTCTTTCCTCATTCCCTCGACCTCCGGTATGGCCACCGTGTCCATGCCCATCATGGGGCCCCTGGCCGCCGAGCTTGGCTTCGCCCCCGAGGTCATGGTCATGATCTTCTCTGCCGCCATCGGTGTCGTGAACCTGTTCACCCCCACCTCTGGCGCCATCATGGGCGGCCTCGCCCTCGCCAAGATCGAGTGGACGACTTGGGTCAAGTTCGCCCTCAAGCTCATCTTGGTGCTCTCCGTCGTCTGCGCGATCATCCTGACCGTTGCCTGCGTCATGATCTAATCGCTTATTCGATGGGTTTCGGCATGGGGTTCGCACCGTCTGTCGGTTCGCTTCCCCTGTCGTCGTAGGATTGCCTTCCGGGTCATCATCGGATTGACTCGAAACAGATCGCGATCCATCTCCCGCCCCCTCCCGTTTCCGTGCACGGGAGGGGGATTTTTTTCATCGAATGAAGATGCGCGTGCCGCACGTGCCTCCTGGTTGATATGCGGTGCGGGCCTCCTGTTTCTCGTGTCTCCCATATCCGGCGTCTGCGCCAAGCGGCTCGAGTTTGACGGTATCTGCGCGTATGACCAGGAGGGCTTCGGCCCGTTGCGGTTGGGTGGTCTCCGGCGACGAGGTTTCGGATGCCATTCGCACCTATCGCGATCGCCCCACGGTCTGCTGAGGCGTATTCATCGATTCACTCGCCACCTACGTGTTCCGCCATTGCGACGAGACTTTCGATCGCAATCGCGAAATGGTGCTCGGAGATCGCGATATCACCTGGGTGTGGAGCACCGTGCGGCTTCGCGTGGGCTGGGTTGCCTCCCAGGGGCAGTCGGCATCGATCATTCGACCGGATATCCCCGGGGACGATGAGGGCGTACTCAAAAAGGTTTTCGACCTGCGGAGGGAGGGCTTGCGAAGTTCCAGCCTAAGGGGGCTTGCGAAGTTCGAAAGATAACGCGGACGCCTCCAGCTTGCAGGACGCGTCCGCGTTTCCAATATGGGCGTCCGGCCCCGGCCGTATGCGCGGAAGACCGCGCGCGGCCGGGGCCGTTTGCGTGAAGAAACCCTGACCGCTTCCGTATCCGTGCGAATCTCGGCTAGACTGTCTCAGTACCGCCATAACAAAAAGGGAGCCGCCGCATGCGTCAGGGTTTCGATAACGATACGTACATCGCCAGTCAGGCCGAGCATATCAAGGATCGCATCGCGCAGTTCGGCGGCAAGCTCTATCTTGAGTTCGGCGGCAAGCTGTTCGACGACTTCCACGCCAGCCGCGTGTTGCCCGGCTTCGAGCCAGACAGCAAGTTTCGCATGCTCAAGAGCCTGGCCGACGACGTCGAGATCATCATCACCATCAACGCCAATCACATCGAGAAGAACAAGGCCCGCGGAGACCTCGGCATCACATACGATGAGGACGTCCTGCGCCTGGCCGACATTTTTCGCTCCAACGGTTTCCTCGTGGGTGCCGTCGTGCTCACCCAGTACTCGGGCCAGCCCGCCGCCGATCAGTTCCGCCGCCGCCTCAACATGCTGGGCATTACGTGCAAACTGCACTATCCGATCGAGGGGTACCCGCACGATATCGATCTCATCGTGAGCGAGGAGGGTTACGGTAAGAACGAGTATGTGGAGACCGTGCGCCCGCTCGTCGTGGTGACCGCCCCCGGCCCGGGCTCCGGAAAACTCGCGACGTGCCTGTCCCAGCTCTATCATGAGCACAAGCGCGGCGTTGCCGCCGGCTATGCCAAGTTCGAGACCTTCCCCGTGTGGAATCTCCCGCTCAACCACCCCGTCAACATCGCCTACGAGGCCGCCACGGTCGATTTGGACGACGCCAACATCATCGACCCGTTCCACCTCGAGGCCCATGGTGCCACCACGGTCAACTACAATCGAGATGTCGAGGCGTTCCCCGTGGTCAAGGCCCTGATGGAGAAGATCTTGGGCGAGAGCCCGTATCAGAGCCCCACCGACATGGGGGTCAACATGGTCGGTTACGCCATTTGCGATGACGAGGCTTGCCGCGAGGCCGCGCGCATGGAGATCGTGCGCCGTTACTTTGCAGCCGCCTCCGACGTCAAGCGCACCGGCTGCGGTCAGGAGCAGGTGGATAAGCTCAAGGCCATCATGCAGAAGGTCGGCGTGACCAAAGACCAGTCCCCGGCGCGCTCCGCTGCGTTGCTTAAGGAGCAGACCACCGGTGCCCCCGCCGGCGCCATGGTCCTTCCGGACGGTTCCGTGGTCACGGGTAAGACCTCCACGCGCCTGGGCGCGGCGAGCTCGCTCATGATGAACGCGCTCAAGGCCGTGACCGGCGTCGACATGGAGCTCGAAGTCATCTCCAACGACGCCATCGAGCCCATCAGCCGCCTCAAGACCAGCCAGCTCGGCAGCGCCAACCCGCGCCTGCATCCCGAGGAGACCTTGATCGCCCTGTCCATCACCTCTGCATCCAGCGAGATCGCCGAGCGCGTGCTTGCCGGTCTGCCCAAGTTGCGCGGCTGCGACGCCTTCTTCTCGGTGATCATCTCCAGCTCCGATGAGGCGCTTTTCAAGAAGCTCGGCATCAACGTGTGCTGCGAGCCTAAGTTTGAGCGCAGCGGGTATTACCACCGGTAAGCCCGTCCGCACATAGGCGTCCCGGCTGCCCGTCGGTCCGCGGCCCCGGGTGGGGTGCCGTGGATCGGCGGGCGTCTTGCAGTGGTTGAGTCGAAAGGGGCGGGGAGGCGTGACCGAGCTCGAGTGCTGTCGCGGCGAATATTTGAATCATTTGGCAATCGAGCGCAACTTGGCTGCCAACACCATCGCGGCATATGAGCGCGACCTACGAGCCTACCTCTCCTTTCTCGGCAATCGTGGAACGTGCCGTCCCGATGATGTGACCCGTCGAGATGTCGAGGACTTCGTGGCCGCCAAGCGCTTCGACCAAGCCGCGGACGCATCGGTGAACCGAGCGCTTTCCGCCGTCAAGGGCTTCCATCGGTTCATGGTGCGCGAGGGCCTCTCTTCAGTCAATCCCACGGCCACGCTTCGCATTCCCAAGATGGCCGACCATCTCCCCGATGTGATTTCCATCGAGGCGGCCGGGCGCTTGCTCGATCAGAATTTTCCCGCGACGGATGCCGGCGCGAGGGACCATGCGGTCCTCGAGGTGCTATATGGCTGCGGCTTGCGCGCCAGCGAGTTGTGCGGATTGGATGTGAGCGAGGTCTATCTTGATGAGGGGTTCGTGCGCGTGATGGGCAAAGGCTCCAAGGAACGCCTGGTCCCGCTCGTGGGGACAGCCAATCGAATTCTCGGCGTCTATCTCTCCGAGGCGCGGGCGGAGCTGCTTTCCCACGCACGATCGGCATCGGTGTCGACCGCGGTGTTCTTGAATGCGCGGGGTACGCGCCTTTCGCGTCAAAGCGTTCATGCGATTTGCGAGCGCTATGGCCGCGTGGTCGGAATCGAGGGGTTGCATCCACATACCCTTCGCCACTCATTTGCCACGCATATGCTTGCAGGTGGTGCGGACTTGCGCGCTTTGCAGGAGATCTTGGGGCATGCGGATATCGCCACGACGCAGATCTACACGCATGTCGACCGCACTCAGCTGCGCGAGGTCTATCTGGCGGCGCATCCGCGCGCTTAGGGAGCGTCGGCGACTGCCTCTCTACCGTGAGGGTGCTGTGGGGCCGGCGACCATAAGGCGGGCACAACTTGAAAATCGCTTCAACCTCAACTAGAAGGTTTAACCTGGGGAAACGGCATCGAGCTGTGGTGCCGAATATCAATCAAAACACAACATGTTGTGTTCAGGGCAACACCTGTTCGCCGGCTCGTTTGGGGTGTATGGGGGAAAGT
>JAHHSP010000055.1 GCA_020025115.1 Collinsella sp.
AATCCGTTGCTCTACCGTTGAGCCACGCTGGCACTTCGGGCGCAAATGCGCGCAGAGCTTGTTTAGGATAGCCGAGCTCTAGCGGCCGCGCAAGGATTGAAGTTTCGCGAGGGACTCCGGGCTCAAACGGCTCCCGAGCGTCAGCTTGATGTCCACGCTCTCCTCGCGGGCGCGCTCGAAATCACGGTTCATGTCCTCGATCTCCTCCACGAGCATGCGAGACGAGACGCGGGTGACGCCATGCCCCATGACGGTAGCCTGAATCATCGCGTCGCTCGTCACCACCGAGCAGGCCCTCCCCTCCTCGCGCGCACGGGTACACAAATCCTGGATCACCGTATCGGCCGCCACTCCCGTGGGCGAGAACTCGATGCGCACCCCGCCCTGCGGGAGGTTCGGTCTATCGGGCGATACGTTGCCCGCCGCGTCGAACACCACGACCGCCTCGTACTGGCGACCCGCAAACGCGGCCACGTCGCCGATGAGGGCCGTTCGGGCGCGCTCGTACACATCGCTTGAATACGGATGGTCGCCGCGGTCGAACATGAGGCGCTCGTACTTGGGCGTCGCATGGATGACGTTGTAGCCGTCCACGACCAAGAGCTCTTTCCTTCCCGAGCGCGCGCCACGAGGCGGTACGGGCGTGGAGGGGGCGCCGAGACCCGCGAATGCATTGCCCACGCCGTAGGTGCTGGCATCGACGATCTGCTTGGCCGAACCCTCGCCGAAACGCTTGGCCTTGGACTTCTGTCGATTCTTCTTCGTCACGTCCCGCTTCCTCTACTTCCAATCGGAGTTCTCCGGTGCCTGCAAATCCCTCGCCCGCGATGTGGGGCGATCCTAGACGAGCGCGTCGCGGTTGCGGCGCATCCACTCAAAGCACAGGGCCGTGGCGGCCTGCGCGACATTGAGGCTCTCGGTCTCCCCGCGCTGCGGGAGCTTGGTGGTGAAATCGCAGGTGTCGAGCACCAGGCGGGAGATGCCGTCGCCCTCCGAACCCATGACGAGCGCCACGCGCCCTTCGAACGGCGCATCCCAGCACACGTCCTCCGCATGCTCGGTGGCGCCGCCGACCCAAAACCCAGCGGCCTTAAGGTCCTCGAGAGCACGTGCGATGTTGGGGACCTGCACGATGGGCAGGTGCATGACCGCGCCGGCGGACGTCTTGTAGGTGGCAACCGTCACCTCTGCCGAGCGCTTGTTGGGGATCACGACGCCCGCCGCCCCCACGACCTCGGCCGAGCGCACGATGGCACCGAAGTTGCCGGCATCGGTGACATGATCGAGCACCACCACGAGCGCGGGCGAGCCGGTCGGGGCGGCGGCGATGATGTCGGAGAGATCGGCATAGGGAAACTTGCCCACCTCGAGAACGATGCCCTGATGGGCACCGTGGCTCGAGATGGCGTCGAGCTGGGCGCGGGGCACGCTCTTGACGCCCACGCCCGCCTCGCCAAGGCCGGCGAGCAGGTCGCGGATGGCCGGCTCGTTTTCCACGCCCTGCGCGATCAAGGCGCGCTTGATGGGGAAGCCGGTCCGCAGAGCCTCGAACGCGGCGCGGCGGCCTTCGATGTAGTCGCCCTCTGCGGCATGGACATCGCGGCGCCGGGGTGCCGCGGCCTGCCGGGTCCGAGACGGCTGGGGCGTGCGCTGCCGAGCCGTAGACCCGGCCCCGCGGTCGCGCGATCCCCTCGCGCGACCATCGGACCCGCGCTTCGGCCTGTACTGATCTTCTCCGCCCTTTTGCGGGCGCTTCCTCTGTGCCATCAAGGCCCCTTTCAGTGCGATTCCCTCGCTGACATTGTCACATCCCGGCGCGCGAAATGCACCCGTCCCCATGTGCACGCGCGCCGCACCCGGACACCCCAGATGCGGCGCGGCACTTCGCGTCGGCGCTCACCTCGATTTAGCGTCAACCCGGAATCGAGGTACGGCTAGGCGCGCTTGATGCGAGATCCGGCGGACGTGTCCTCGATTGCGAGACCAAGATCTTTCAGGCGGTCGCGGATGGCATCGGCCGTGGCCCAGTCCTTGGCGGCGCGAGCCTGGGCACGGGCTTCCAAAATAGCCTCGGCGGCGGCGTCGACATCATCGCCGTCAAATCCCACGAGCTCGCCAGCCACGGCGGCGAGCTCGGCGGGCAACGACTCCTCGATCACGGGGAGCCGCACGCCCAGCTGGGCCAGGGCGGCGAAAATCACGGCGCCGCACGTGCGGGCGGCATCCTCGTCCACCGCACCGGCCGCCTGCTCGAGGTACTTGTTCGCCTCGGTCACGAGTTGGAAGTACGCGGCGACGGCGCCGGCGGTGTTGAAGTCGTCGTCCATGCAGGCCTGGTAGTCCGCGGAGGCATGCTCCATGGCGGCGGTCAGCGCCGCGGCGAGCTCGGCGTTCGGCTCGCCCTCCGCGTGGTCAGCCGCCCACTTGAGGTTGCGGCAGGTGCCCGCGATGCGGGCGAGGGAGTTCTCAGCGCCCTCGAGGCGCTCCCAGGAGAAGTCGAGCGGGCTGCGGTAGTGGGTCTGCAGCATGAGCAAGCGCAGGGCGGCGGCGGAGTGCTTCTCCAGCACCTCGGCCAATGTGAAGAAGTTGCCCAGGGACTTGCTCATCTTCTCGCCGTCCACGAGCAGCATGCCCGTGTGCATCCAGGTGTTGGCAAATCCCTCGTGCCAGGCGC
Source organism: Collinsella sp. (assembly GCA_020025115.1). Lineage (GTDB taxonomy): Bacteria > Actinomycetota > Coriobacteriia > Coriobacteriales > Coriobacteriaceae > Collinsella. The sequence continues at coordinate 2,675 of JAHHSP010000055.1, forward strand.
AGGTGGCCTGGGCGCACTCGTTCTCGTGGTGCGGGAAGGCGAGGTCGGAGCCGCCGCCGTGGATGTCGATGGGCGTGCCCAGGTAGCGGTGCACCATGGCCGCGCACTCGGTGTGCCAGCCGGGACGGCCCTCTCCCCACGGGCTCTTCCAAGAGGGCTCGCCGGGCTTGGCGGCCTTCCACAGGGCAAAATCGAGCGGATCGCGCTTGTCCCCGTTCTCCTCGATGCGAGCGCCCACCATGAGGTCGTCGATGTTGCGGCCGGAGACCTCGCCATAGGCGGAATCGCTGCGCACGGAGAAATACACGTCCCCGTTGTCGGCGGCATAGGCGTGACCTCCCTCGATGAGGGTCTTGATCATGCCGATCATGGCGCCGATCTCCTTGGTGGCGCGGGGGCGCACATCCGGGTCGAGCACGTTCGCGGCGCGCATGACGCCGATGAACTTGTCGGAGAACTCGGTCGCGACCTCCTCGGCGGTGCGCCCCTGCTCGTTGGCGCGGTTGATGATCTTGTCGTCCACATCGGTGAGGTTCTGGGCAAAGGTGACCTCATAGCCGCTCGCGATGAGCCAGCGGCGGATCACGTCGAAGCTGATGAAGGTGCGGGCATTGCCGATGTGGATGTTGTCATACACCGTGGGGCCGCACACGTACATACGGACCTTGCCCTCCTCAAGAGGGCGGAAGTCCTCTTTTTGGTGAGTGGCGCTGTTGTAGATCTTCATGAATATCTCCTTCGGGCCGAGGTGGGCCGCATGGTCCGGCGCTCGGACGGCCCTGCTCGCACGAGGGCTCCGGACGACCTTTCGGCTCACGCGGAAACGCGCAGCGGACCAGACGGCCCGCCCCGACCACCTCGTTGTTGTTCTTGCATAGTCTATATGAGCGGGGCACCTTGCAGAAGCGGGGACTTCCTCATCATCGGGTTCGAAGATCCCCTCGGCAAAGGAAAGATGCAGATGGAAGTCCGCGGCGGCGCGATTCGCCTAGATACATCGCTCGAGGAGGCAGACGGACCAGGCTCCTATGCCCCTCCCCTCGCCCTCCCAGCCGAGCCTCTCGGTGGTCGCCGCATCATCACCGAAGTTTTCGACCGAACAGCCGATGGCCCGAGCCAGATTCTCGCGCATGGCCTCGCGGTGCGGGCCGATCTTGGGCTCCTGACAGGCGATGGTGCAGTCGGCATCCACGAACTCGTAACCCAAGTCGCGCGCGTGCTTCATGACCGCGGCGAGGAGCTGGAGCGAGTCGGCACCGGCGTAGGCCGGGTCCGTGTCGGGGAAGAGCTTACCGATGTCGCCGCCGCGGCAGGCGCCCAGGATGGCGTCGGCGAGGGCATGCGCCAGAACGTCGGCGTCACTGTGTCCGAGCAGGCCCTTGCCATGCGGGATGTCCACGCCGCCGATGATGCAACGGCGCCCCTCGATCAAGCGATGCACGTCGTATCCGTGTCCGATGCGTAGGTTCGATGACATAACTCCTCCTCATCGCGCTGCTTGCATGAACTAAGGATATACTCTGCGGCCCTCATTCTGCTCGAACGCATGAGTTGAGCGACCCCGAAAACCTCAGATGGCGCCAAAGGCAGCGCCCAGCCGATGCGATGCCTCACATCCCCCGCATCAACCGCGGAGTCGGGCGCGCAGCGCCGCCTCCACCGGGGCGAGGTCCTCGGGCAACGTCACCTTGAGGTTATCTCGCGGGGCCTCGAATCCGCGCACGCGACCGCCCATCCCCTCGACCAGGGAGGCGTCATCGGTGCCCACAAAGCCCGTGCGATCGACCCATTCGTATGCACGGAGCAGGGATTCGCACCAGAAGACCTGCGGGGTCTGCACCGTCCAAAACCGTGCGCGAGGAGGGGTCTCCACAAAACAACCCGCCTCGTCGACGACTTTAAGCGTGTCGACCGCGGGTTGACCGCACACCACGCCGTCGAGGACGTGCCCCCGATGGGAATTGGGGACGACCGCCGGGCGGGCGCCCCCTTCTGCGGGCTTGACGGCCGCATCGGAACCCCTCGTCTCCGCGGGGGCATCCAGACCCGCATCATCTCCGGCCACGAGCGCCTCGATGGCGGCATCGATGATCTCGGGCAGGATCAGCGGACGGGCGGCATCGTGCACGAGCACGATCTCGCAGCCAGCCGGGATCGCAGACAAGCCATTTCGAGTGGAATCCTGCCGTTCGGCACCGGAAGGTGCGAACACGATGGGCGTTGAGAGCGCGAAAGGCTCGACGGCGCTGCGCCTCATCTCATCGGTCTTATCGGATGGGCACACCACGACGATGCACGACACGCGCTCGGACGCATCGAATGCCTCGAGTGTCCAGGTGATGAGCGGCTTTCCGGCGATCTCGAACAACAGTTTTCCGCCTGGGTTGCCAAAACGCGTACCCGATCCCCCCGCCACGATGATCGCGCAGGCGCGCGACCCGTCCTCGGCCATGCTTCCTCCCCTCAACGCGAGAGAGGCGCACCTGCGCCCCTCTCGCACTTCCCCATCGATCAAAAGCCCGAGCGCCTCGATTCCCCCATGCGTCCACCGGGGCGCACGGCCCGGCGCCCGGGGACCTAAGCCTCGCGCTTGCCGCCGTGCATCCGCGCGAGCGAGTCCGCGAGGATCGCGGGGTTGTTGACGCCGAAATTCCCCAGGCGATCGGGGTCGTTCTTGATATCGTCCATGAGGTCCTGCAGCGAGCCGCATTCATCCACGATGCGCTCTGCAACGCCGTCGCGCACGACGGACACCCGCGACAGCGTGCGCAGACCCAGCGGGGACATGACGGAGTCCTCGTCGAGGTCCTCGAAACCGAGAGCCATGGCGACCTTGCCGGGACTCGTGAGGTCCTGGGCCGACATCGACGAAAACACCTGGCGAACGCGTTCGGCGTTCTCCTCGGAGGCGTCGGCCGCATAATCGCGGATCATAAGACTGTACTCGGTCTCCATGCCGGCGCCGGCGAGCTGCTCGAGCTGCATCTGCACGAGCTTTCCCTGGTTGCCGAGATTGGCGATGCAGTTCTGGAGCTCGACCTTGGCCTGCTCCATGATCTCGAAACTCGAGAAGATGCTCGTGATGTCGGCCAATGTGACGTAGTCGTCCAACTCGAGCGCGGTGAGGCGCAAAAGCGAGCGGTCCAGCGAGGACCGCGTGGTCTGCAGCGTGGAGACGAGCTGGTTCACCGAGCTCATGATCTCGGTGACCGGCTGGATCTGATAGGACTTGCCATCCACATAGACGTTCACCACGCCGCGGCGCTCGGACACCGAGATGATCGTGGCGTCGGTGAGCACGCTCATGCGGGCCGCGGTGCGGTGGCGCATGCCCGTCTCGCTCGTGGAGAGCGAGGGATCCGGGTTCAGGTGAAAGTTGGCGCGCAAGATCTTGTTGAGCCCGCCGTCGATGACGATCGCGCCGTCCATCTTGGAGAGCTCGAAAAGCCGGTTGCTCGTGAAGGAGATGTTGAGCGGGAAGCCGTCGTTGCCGGCGGCGAGCACGGCCTCGATGTCGCCCACGCAGATGAGCGCACCGATGTGACCCGCGATGATCATGTCGAGGGCGGTCCTCAGCGGTTGCCCGGGGGCGGTGAGGCGAACGGCCTCTTTCATGCGCTCGTCGGTGCTCTTCTGTTCCACGGCGGACCTCCCTTGTCTCTCGCTCGCTTCATTGTCGCACGAATAACGGGTCCTCTTCAGATTTGCAGAAAAGCTACGGTGCCGCCATGCCGCGGGACGCAGGGTCGAGCGGAAGCGATCGCCGATCGAATCAGGCAAGTCGAACGCAAAGCGGCCAGCCGGGACTCAGCCCGACTGGCCGCTCGAGGCTCACAGTCTCGAATACCTCAGCGCGCGCCGGCGCCCGATTGGATGAGCCCACCGGGGGTGCTCGCGGTGCGCGGGGCGCTCATGGGGCGATGTGGCGCCGAGGCGTCAAAGCCCGCACCGAGCTCGCCCGTCGCTCGCGGGCTGGGGATCTCACCGGCGACATGCGTGAACACGAGTTCGCCGTCGGCAAGGTCGCACTGCACCGTATCGCCCGCGGACCACTCTCCCGCCAGCAGCTCCTCTGACAGCGGGTCCTCGATGAGACGCTGGATGGCGCGGCGCAAGGGACGGGCGCCGTTGGTGAGGTCGGTGCCCTCGCGCACGATCTTATCGAGCGCGGCGTCGGTTACCACGATATTCATTCCGTTGGCGATCAGACGCTGGCGCAGATCGTCGACGAGGAGCTTGGCGATGCGCGTGAGGCTCTCGCCGGCAAGCTTTTGGAACACCACGATATCGTCCACGCGGTTGATGAACTCGGGGCGGAACAGGCGCTTGAGTTCCCCCATCGCACGGCCTCGGATCTCGGCGGCGGTGAGCCCGGCCTCTCCCGTGGTACCGAAGCCCACGCTCGAATCCTGCGAGATCTCGCGGGCGCCCACGTTGCTCGTCATGATGACGACGGTGTTGCGGAAATCCACGGTCTTGCCCTGGCTGTCGGTCAGGCGGCCCTCGTCGAGCACTTGCAGCAGGATGTTGAAGATGTCCGGATGCGCCTTCTCGATCTCGTCGAACAGCACGACCGAGTAGGGGTTGCGGCGCACGGCCTTGGTGAGCTGGCCGCCCTCCTCATGCCCCACGTAACCCGGCGGCGAGCCGATGAGCTTGGAGACCTCGTATTGGCTGCCGAACTCGGACATGTCGAAGCTGATGAGCGCGTCTTTGCTGCCGAACAGATACTCGGCGAGCGTCTTGGCAAGCTCCGTCTTGCCGGTGCCCGTGGGACCCAGGAAGATGAAGGAACCGCCGGGACGGCGCGGGTCCTTGAGCGGGCTGCGGCTGCGTCGGATCGCCTTCGCGACGGCGGCGACTGCCTCATCCTGCCCGATGATGCGCGTCATGAGCGCGCTCTCGC
>JAHHSP010000056.1 GCA_020025115.1 Collinsella sp.
TCGTCATCGCGTTCGACGACCTGAATCCCCAGGCCCCCGTTCATACGCTCGTGATCCCCAAGGCGCACCGCGAGAACATCATCGACGACGTTCCCGCCGAGACGCTCGCCGCCATGACCCGGGCCATCTCGGAAGTCGCGCGCATCAAGGGCCTCGACGAGGGCTTCCGCGTCATCTCCAACAAGGGTGCGGTCGCCGGTCAGACCGTCATGCACTTCCACCTGCATGTGCTGGGTGGCAAGCCGCTGGGAGAGGGCCTCATCTAGAGGACGTCACCGCCCGTTGCGCCTCTGTGCCGTCCACAGGGACCGCGTTAACGCTATGATAATGAGATACATGTAAAAACTGTCCGGATCGACCGGGCAACCGAACCACCAAGGAGTGCCATGAACGTTCTCGTTCTCAACGCCGGTAGCTCGAGTCTCAAATTCCAGCTGATGAATACGGAGACCCGTGAGGTCTTCACCAAGGGCAACTGCGAGCGCATCGGCCTGACCGACGGCATCTTCGGCCATGTCGAGGGCGATGGCGAGAAGGTCAAGGAGATCGTGGACTTCCCCGATCACGGAACCGCCATCCGCAGGGTCATCGAGCTCATCAACGAGAACGGTTTTGCGATGGAGGCCTTCGGCCATCGCATCGTTCAGGGCGGCTGGCATTTCAAGGACTCCGCGCTCGTCGACGATGAGGTTCTCGCCAAGATCTACGAGGTCGCCCCGCTCGCCCCGCTGCACAACTATGCCGAGGCGGGCGTCATCGAGTACTGCCGCGAGACCTACCCCGAGCTCCCGAACGTCGCCGTGTTCGACACTTCTTTCCACATGGGCATGCCGCCCGCGGCCTACACCTATGCGCTTCCGATCGAGGTGCGCGAGAAGCTGCACATTCGCAAGTACGGCGCCCACGGCACCAGCCACCGCTATGAGTGGCAGACGGCCAAGGAGCTCCTTGGCGAGACCTGCCATCGCGTGCTGTCCTGCCACCTTGGCAACGGCTCCTCGCTGTGCGCCATCGAGGATGGCGTGGTCCGCGACACCACGATGGGCCTCACCCCGCTCGACGGTCTCATGATGGGCACCCGCTGCGGCTCCATCGACCCCGCGACCGTGTGCTACCTTCAGCGCGAGGGGGGTTATACCTGCGATGAGGTCGACACCATGATGAACAAGCAGTCCGGCTTCCTCGCCATCTCCGAGAATACGAGCGATGTTCGCGACATCCGCGACGGCGCCGCCGCCGGCGATGAGAAGTGCCTGCTCGCCCTTGACATGTTCATCTACAAGGTCGTTGCCCAGGGTGCCGCCATGATCGCCAGCATGTCCGGTGTCGACACCATCACCTTCACCGGCGGCATTGGTGAGAACGACTGGGCGACCCGTCAGGCCGTGTGCGAGTGCTTCGAGTGGATGGGCGTGCGTGTCGACCGCGAGAAGAACAAGAGCTTGGTCGGCGGTGCGACCGGCGTTATCTCCACCGCGGGTTCTTCCGTCACCGTCATGGTGCTCCCGACCGACGAGGAGTACATGATCGCCTGTGACGTCGAGCGTCTCACCAAGTAGCTTCGCGCCACATACCGTGATTTTGCAGGAAGCGGCCCCAGGTGGGACCGCTTCCTTTTCGTTCAGGGTACTCGCCTCGGGCACTTGTTGCAAGGAAAGGCCCGGGGCCCTTCGAAGGGCCCCGGGCCGGGATCTCCGTATGCGGTTGTCGCGCTACTCGGCCATCTGCGCCTGGACGGCGGTGATGGCCACGACGCCCACGATGTCGTCGGCGGAGCAGCCGCGGGACAGGTCGTTCACCGGCTTGGCGATGCCATGCAGGATCGGGCCGTAGGCCTCGGCACCACCGAAGCGCTGGACCAGCTTGTAGCCGATGTTGCCGGTCTCGAGGTTGGGGAACACGAGCACGTTGGCGTGGCCGGCGACCTTGGACTCGGGAGCCTTCAGCTCCGCGACGGATGGCACGATCGCGGCGTCGAGCTGCAGGTCGCCGTCGATGGCGAGCCCGGGGGCCTTCTCCTTGGCAAACGCGGTGGCCTCCTGGACCTTCTTGGCGGTGTCGCCGCCGGCGGAGCCCATGGTGGAGTAGGAGAGCATGGCGACCTTGGGCTCGATGTCGCCCATAAAGGTCTTGAAGGAGTCGGCGGAGGCGATGGCGATCTCGGAGAGCTCATCGGAGGTCGGAGCGATGTTCAGGCCGCAGTCGGCGAAGACGAGGGTGCCGTCGGCACCGAACTGCTCGGTCTGGGTGCACATGATCATGAAGGCGGAGACCAGCTTGGTGCCGGGGGCGGTCTTCAGGATCTGGAGCGCCGGACGCAGAGTGTCGGCGGTGGAGTGGCAGGCGCCGGAGACCAGGCCGTCGGCGTCGCCCATCTTGACCATCATGGTGCCGAAGTAGGTGGCGTCCATGACCTGCGCGCGGGCCTGCTCGATGGTCACGCCCTTTTTGGCGCGGAGTTCGGCGAACTTCTGGGCGTACTCCTCGTTCTTCTCCGCGTTGCGCGGATCGATGACGGTGGCACCGGGAACGTCGATCTCGTCGGGGTTGCCCAGAATCACGAGGTCGGCAAGGTCCTCATCGACGATCTTCTTAGCCGCTTCGATGGTGCGCGGGTCCTCGCCCTCGGGCAGGACTATGGTCTTCTTGTCGGCCTTGGCGGTGGCCTTCATGCGGCTCAGGAAATCACTCATGCAAATGCTCCTCGTCATGCGCGCTCACCATCGTCCCTGTATGATGATGAACTTTATTGGTGTGACAGGGGTAATTATATGCCCCGACCGTTATAATCGGTTGGATGAAAACGCGATGCGCGGATCATGACGGCCCCGCGCGCCGCGAGAGGGAACATTTGCCGCCGCCACCTGCAAGGAGCTGTCATGCAGATCAATTCAGGTTTCCCTGAGGACTTCAACCCGAGCGCCTACGACATGATCGTCGTCGGTGCGGGCTATGCGGGCGCGGTGTGCGCACGCCGCCTCGCCGAGACCGTCGGCTTCCGCGTCGCCGTTCTCGAGCGCCGCGACCACATTGCCGGCAACGCCTACGACTGCCTGGATGAGGCCGGTGTGCTCGTTCACATGTACGGCCCGCACATCTACCACACCTTCAGCGAGCGTGTGCACACGTTCCTGTCCCGGTTCACCGAGTGGACCGATTACCAGCACAAGGTGCTCGCCAACGTCCACGGCACGCTCATGCCCGTCCCCTTCAACCACAAGAGCCTGCTGCTCGCGTTTGGCGAGGAGCGCGGCGAGGAGCTGTACGCCAAGCTCGTCGAGACCTTCGGCAAGGACGTGAAGGTCCCCATCCTGCAGCTGCGCGAGAAGAACGACCCCGATCTGGCGGAGATCGCCGACTACGTGTATGAGAACGTGTTCCTCCACTACACGATGAAGCAGTGGGGCCAGACCCCCGACGAGATCGACCCCTCCGTCACCGCGCGCGTGCCGATTTTCGTCGGCGACGACGAGCGCTATTTCCCGCAGGCCCCCTATCAGGGAATGCCCGAGGAGGGCTACACCGTCCTGTTCGAGAACATGCTCGACCACGACTGCATCGACGTCTTCTGCGATGTGGACGCCCGTGACATCTTCGAGCTCACCGACACCACGGTGAAGGTCTGCGGCAAGGTTTACGGCGGTGAGGTCGTCTACACCGGCCCCCTCGACGAGCTGTTCGACCTTGACCTGGGCGCCCTGCCGTATCGTACGCTCGATATGAAGTTCGAGACACTCGAGGTGGATCAGTTCCAGCCCGTGGGCACCGTGAACTACACCGTTTCCGAGGACTTCACCCGCATCACCGAGTTTAAGAACATGACCGGTCAGAAGGTCCCCGGCAAGACGACCATCATGAAGGAGTACAGCCACGCCTATGAGCCGGGCAGCGGCCAGACCCCGTACTACGCGATCTTGGACCCGGACAATCGCAAGCTGTACGAGAGCTATCTGGAGCGCGTCTCGCACATCACGAACTTCCACCCGGTCGGTCGCCTGGCTGAGTACCGTTATTACGATATGGATGCCGTGACCGCCTCGGCCCTCAACCTTTCGGACGAAATCATCGCCTGCCATGCCTAACGTCGACCATTCCGCGCGAGCCGTCTCCTATGATGTGGAGGAGGCCCGCGCCGCATTTCCCATCAAGACGCTGTCCGTGACCCCGGCGGGGGAGGGCCGCAAGGTTCTCACCTTCGGTATTCCGAGCTATAACGCCGCCAAGGACATGGATCATTGCATCTCCTCCATTCTCGAGGGCTCCAAGTGCGCGCCCGATATCGAGATCATCATCGTCGACGATGGCTCCAAGGATGAGACCGGAGCCAAGGCCGATGAGTGGGAGGCGCGCTATCCCGGCATCGTCCGCGTGGTGCATCAGGAGAACGGCGGTCATGGCATGGCCGTCCTCGCCGGCTTGCGCGAGGCGCGCGGCACGTACTACAAGGTCGTCGATTCCGACGATTGGCTCGATGCGGACGCGCTCGCCACGATGCTGCAGCTCCTGCGCGGCTTTGAGGAGCGCGACCTGCGTGTTGACCTGTTCATCTCCAACTACGTATACGAGAAGGTCCACGAGGGCACGCATACGGCCATCAGCTACCGCATGGCCCTGCCGCGCAAGAAGGTCTTCACGTGGGGCGATATCGGTCGTTTCCGTCCGGACCAGAACCTGCTGATGCACTCGCTGTGCTATCGCACGGACGTCCTGCGCGCGCACGAGCTGCCCATGCCGCCGCACACCTTCTACGTGGACAACATCTACGCCTACGTGCCGCTGCCCAACTGCGAGACGCTGTACTACGCCGATATCGACCTCTATCGCTATTTCATCGGCCGCGAGGGCCAGAGCGTGAACGAGGAGACCATGGTCGGCCGCCTCGACCAGCAGTTCCGCATCACGCGCATCATGATGCGGGCGTATCACCTGTATGAGGACGTGCCTCAGGAGAAGTTGCGTTCCTACATGATGGGCTACTTCACCATGATGATGGCCATCTGCTCGGTCTTCACCAGGCTGTCCGACAAGCCCGGCATCGATGACGATCTCGCCGCTTTGTGGGCCGAGCTTAAGGCCTACGACGAGAAGATGTACCGCAAGGCACGACACGGCGTGATCGGTATCGGTACGAACCTCCCCGGCAAGCTCGGCGAGAGGACCACCATCGGCATGTATCGCATGGCGAGCAAGATTTTCAAGTTCAACTAGGGCTTTACCGGGCGTTCCGTCTCGACTTTCGCTCGTCGCGCCGCGCATGCAAGGCACCCCCAGGGCGGTCAGGGCACCTGGGCGACCTTTGGTCGGGCGCGTCCTTTCCGGCAGGGTCGATATTCAACGGGCACCCTCCCCCTCACATCGGGGGAGGGTGCTTTCCCTTATGGCGCAATGGGGCCCGCACGGTGGGGTAGACTGGTTTTGTAAAACGACGAAACGAGGTTTCCCCATGACCGATACCGCCACTCCCCCCACATCCGCCCGCGAGCGCCGCGTCATCGCCGTCATCGACGGCAACTCGCTCATGCATCGGGCGTTCCACGCGGTGCCACCCACTATGATCGCGCCGGACGGCCGTCCCACCAACGCGGTGTTCGGCTTTCTCAACATGTTCCTCAAGATGGTCGACGAGTTTGCGCCCGACGGCGTGGTCTGCGCGTTCGACAAGGGCCGCCCGCAGGTCCGCATGGAGATGCTGCCCCAGTACAAAGCGCAGCGCCCGCCCATGGACCCCAGTCTGCGCAGTCAGTTCCCCATGATCAAGGAGTTGCTCGCCGACCTGTCCATCCCCGTGGTGGAGCTCGAGGGTTGGGAGGGCGACGACATCCTGGGCACGCTCGCCCGCCGCGGCGAGGAGACGGGGTGCGACATGTACCTCGTTACCGGCGATCGCGATATGTATCAGCTCGTGACCGACCACGTGCATGTGGTGTCCACCCGCAAGGGCCTCTCCGACATCGCCATCATGACGCCCGAGAGCGTCGATGACCTGTATCACGGCATCACACCCGAGCTCGTGCCGGACTTCTACGGCCTCAAGGGCGATTCCTCCGACAACATCCCCGGCGTGCCCGGCATCGGTCCCAAGAAGGCGAGCGCCCTCATCGCGCAGTACGGCAGCCTCGACGAGGTCATCGCGCATGCCGACGAGGTCAAGGGTAAGATGGGCGAGAACCTGCGCGCCCACATCGACGACGCGCTCGTCTCTCGAAAGATCGCGACGATTATGACGGATGCGCCCATCGAGTGCGACCTGACCGAGGTGACATTCCCGGCCTTCGACGCCGCCGCCGTTTCCACCGCCTTGGGCGGGATCGGCATCATGGCCATGCAGAACCGCTTCCTCGCGCTGCTGGGCGAGGGCGCTGCCGCGGTGTCTTCCACGACGAGATTGGAGCTGCCCGAGGTTTTGCGGGTCGCCCATGATGCCTCCGGGGTTTCCGATAGGGCCGAGGATGACCGCGCCGGCGCCGAGATGGTCGCGTGTTTCGACGAGCTGTCCCGTGCGCTCGAGGCGGGCGAGTGGCTCGGCGTCGCCATGGAGGACGACAAGGAGGCCGATGCGCTCTTCGGTATGACGCGCCGCCTGTGGGTCGCCACCGATCGGGCGCTGCTGTCATTTGAGGAACCCGTCGGCCCCTGTGGGATATTCAAGAGCGACTTCGATTTTTCCGCAGGTGTCATCCCGGGCGTGCTCAGGCTCGTCCTGAGCGAGGGACACGTGGCCTCCTCCGACATCAAGGCGCTGCTTCACGAGTTGTCGCCGGTCGATTCGGGCGAGGCCGAGCTGCTTGACCCCCTGGCGGTCGAGCCCGCCCGTCTGTTCGACACCGTTGTCGCCGCGTACCTGCTCGACTCGGTGCGCTCGGATTTTGCGGACTCTTATCTGGCCGAGACCTACTTGCATGCATCCCTCCCGCCCGCGGCGGGGGAGGACGGTGCCCCTGCGGACGCCGTGAGCATCGCCGCACGCGGGGCCTGGCTCGCGCGTGCCCTGCGCGAGCCGCTCGCCTCCGTGCTCGAAGCCCAGGGGGTGGATGCCATCTTCGCCAAGATCGAGATGCCCCTCGTGCGCGTTCTCGCCTCTATGGAGCGTGCGGGCATGTACGTCGACCCCGCGCGCCTCGCCGCGCAGTCCGATGAGCTCGCCGGCCAGGTCCAGGCCCTCGAGGCCCGCATCCGCGAGCTCGCCGGCGGCGAGGAGTTCAACCTCTCGAGCCCCATGCAGCTCTCCCACATCCTATTTGACAAGCTCGGCCTGCCCACGGCCGGTTTGAAGAAGACGCATCGCGGGTACTACTCCACGAACGCCAAGGTGCTCGAGGAATTGGCGAAGGACCACGAGATCGTCCGTCTCATCCTCGAGTTCCGGGAGAAGACCAAAATCAAATCCACCTATCTCGACGCGTTGGGCGGTCAGCGCCGCAACGACGGCCGCGTGCACACCACGTATAACCAGAC
>JAHHSP010000057.1 GCA_020025115.1 Collinsella sp.
CTTGGGGGAGGGTCCACGCAGTGGCGGACAAGAGGGATTACTACGAGGTGCTCGGCGTCGATCGCGACGCCACGCCCGATCAAGTCAAACGTGCGTTCAGGAAGAAGGCGGTCAAGCTTCATCCCGACCATAACGACGCGCCCGATGCAAACGAGCAGTTCGCCGAGCTGAACGAGGCCTACTCGGTCCTTTCCGACGAGCAGAAGCGCTCCATGTACGACCGTTACGGCACCGTGGACGGCATGCCCGGCGGCTCCGGTTTCGTCGATTTCTCCGACATCTTCGGCGGCATGGGCGTCGACGATATCTTCTCCTCGATCTTCGGCGGCTCCGGCGGCGGCACGCGCGACCGCGCCCGCGACCGCGCACGCCGCCGAGCCGGTCGCGATATGGCCATCGCGCTGTCGGTCACCCTCGAGGAGGCGGCCCAGGGCTGCAGGAAGACCATCACGTTCGACCGTCTCGGCCCGTGCGAGGACTGCGACGGCGCCGGCAGCGAGGGCGGCGGCCGGGAACAGCCGTGCCCCAACTGCAACGGCACCGGCTATGTGACCACGGTCCAGCAGTCCATCTTCGGCGCCATGCAGTCCAGCTCTCCGTGCCCCGACTGCAAGGGCGAGGGCACCGTCATCGACAAGCCCTGCTCGCACTGCCATGGCGATGGCCGCGTCCGCACCCACGAGCGCCTCGACGTCGAGGTGCCGGCGGGTGTGGACACCGGCCGTCAGCTGCGCCTGCGCGGTTACGGCGAGGCGGGTTTCCGCGGCGCCGGCGCGGGCGACCTCATCGTGACCATTCAGGTCGAGGCCGATGAGCGCTTCGACCGCCATGGGGACGACTTGCTGAGCGAGGTCCATATCGGCATCGCCGAGGCCGCCCTTGGCTGTACGGTCGATGTCGAGGGCATCCTGCCCGACGAGCACTTCGAGCTCGAGGTGCCCGCCGGCACGCAGTACGGCGAGGCCCTCGTGGTGGACGGCCACGGCATGCCCCGCCTGGGGAACGGCGGCCGCGGCAGGTTCGTCGCCCGCATCGTGGTCGACGTCCCCACCAAGCTCTCCGACGACGCCCGCGACGCGCTCGAGCGCTTCGCCGCGGCCGCAGGCGAGAACTCCGCCGATTCCAAGAAGCGCCGCACCATGGGCGACCGCATCCGCGACGCCATCGACGAGATCATCGATTAGGACGGTGTGCATATGACGCGTCCCTTCGCCTGCGTGGTCAACCTGGGTTGCCGGGTCAACCGCGTCGAATCCGACCGCATCACCTCCGACCTCGTGGGCGCCGGCTTCTCGCTGGTCGATCAGGACGAGGCGGATATCATCGTCATCAACACCTGCGCCGTCACGGGCGAGGCCGAGTCCAAGACGCGGAAGGCCGTGCGCCATGCGCTCGGGCTCCCGCGCGAGCCGATCGTGGTGGTGACGGGCTGCGTGGTCAACCTTCATCCCAGCGAGCTCACCGACCTTTCGCCGAGGGTCATCGCCCAACCCTCCAAGATCGACGTCGCCCGCACCGTCGCCGATGCGGCGGGGCTGCCCCTGCGCACCGATGACGTATGCGAGGGGCACGACCTCGCCGACCTGCTCGGCCGCTCGCGCCTCGGCGTCAAGGTCCAGGATGGCTGCAACAACCGCTGCTCGTACTGCATCGTGTGGAAGGCGCGCGGGCCGGAGCGCTCCGTCCCGGTCGCGTCCGTGCTCGAGCAGGTCCGCCGCGCCGAGCGCGCGGGCATCCCCGAGGTCGTCCTCACCGGCGTGAACCTCGGCGCCTACGACGGCATCGATGCGTCCGACTCGCATGTCGAGATCGACGAGCTGCTCGACATCATCCTCGAGCAGACGGACATCCCCCAGGTGAGGCTTTCCTCGCTCGAGCCCATGGATGTCCATGACCGCCTGATCGACGCCATGGTCGCCGGTGGCGAGCGCGTGGCCCCGTTTTTGCACCTGCCCCTGCAGTCCGGCTGCACGGCCACGCTCGAGCGCATGAATCGCCCCTACACGGCCCAGCAGTACGAGGCCATGGTCGACCGCATCCGCGCCAAGCTTCCAAACGCCGCCGTCTCCTGCGATATCATCGCGGGCTTTCCCGGCGAGACGGATGAGGAGTTCGCCGAGAGCCGCGCCCTGTGCGAGCGCGTGGGTTTTTCCCGCATGCACGTCTTCCGTTACAGCGCCCGTCCCGGCACCCCCGCCGCCACGGCGCCCGGACAGGTGGCTCCCGAGGTCATGGCCGTTCGTTCGAGCGAGTTGCGCCATGTGGCCGAGAGCACCGCGCAATCTGACGCGCGTGCGCGCATCGGATCGCGCGAGACGGCCGTGCTCGAGTTTGGCAACCGCGGCACGCTCGGCAGCTTCCATCGCGTGATCGTGGACGATGCCGGCACCGACCGCACGGGGCAGCTCGTCCGCGTGAGGATCACCGGCATGGATGATCGCGGGCTTTTGCATGCGAGCATGGGGGAGACGGATCGATGAGCGCCGGGACCGCGCGCGTGCGCCTGGGTATTCCCACGGGCGTCGATCCCGCTTTCGTCACCGGGGCTTCCGACGAGCTGCTGCGCGCGATCGAGGCGTTGAGCGATGCGGACGTCATCCTGCGCGGCGACACCGTCTCGGTGTCTGGTGACCCGGCGGAAGTCGAGCTCATCACGTGCGTGTTCCAGCAGCTGTTCGCGTCTGCCCGCGAGGGCGACCGTCTTTGCGCCGACGACGTCGAGCGCCTCGTCGGGGCGCTTCGCCGCGAGGACGCCCGGGCGCTGCGCTCGGGCGATGACGTCCTGCTGACCTATCATGGCAAGGCCGTCCGTGCCAAAACACCCGGTCAACGCCGGTATATCGAGGGCATTCGCAACAACACCGTGACGTTTTGCCTCGGCCCCGCCGGCACGGGCAAGACCTATCTGGCCATGGCCATGGCCGTCTGCGCCCTGCAGCGCCGTGACATCGGCCGCATCGTCTTGACGCGCCCCGCCGTCGAGGCTGGCGAGAACCTGGGCTTTCTGCCCGGTACGCTCGAGGAGAAGGTGGACCCCTACGTCCGCCCGCTCTACGACGCCTTGTTCGACATGATGGATGCCGAGCGCGTCCATGAGCTCGTCGAGCGCGGGGTCATCGAGATCGCGCCGCTGGCCTATATGCGCGGCCGCACCCTGAACGACGCGTTCGTCATCTTGGACGAGGCCCAAAACACCACGCCCGAGCAGATGAAGATGTTCCTCACGCGGCTCGGCTTCAATTCCAAGTTCGTGATCACCGGCGATGCCACCCAGCGCGACCTGCCCGGCAAACGCGGCGGTTTGACCGACGCGGCGAGCATCCTCTCGGGCGTCGAGGACATCGCGTTCGTCGAACTCGAGCGCTCCGACGTCGTCCGCCACAGTTTGGTTGGTAAAATCGTGGAGGCGTATGAGGCCTTCGACGCCCAGTCCCATCAAGTGCTCAATCGGGGACAGGTACAAATTGAGCGATCCGCCTCCGGCGACGCTGCGGGAAAGGCCCGTCATAAGGGAAAGGATGGTGGCCATGTCCGTGCTCATCAGTAACGACGCGAACCTCGACACGCTGTTGCGCGAGGAAGAGGTGCGCACGATCGCCGCCCACGTGCTTGCCGCCGAGGGCGTGGAGCGCGATGTCGAGATCTCGCTCTCCTATGTCGACGAGGACGAGATGCACGAGCTCAACCGCCGGTGGCGCGACATCGACCGCACCACCGACGTCCTGTCGTTCGAGTGCGACTCCGCCTTTGACGAGGACATCCCGTCGGATGAGGTGCTCGAGCTCGGCGACATCGTCCTTGCCCCCGAGGTCATCGCGCGCCAGGCGCCGGGGTTTGGCAACGACCCCGCCGATGAATGTCGCCTCATGCTCGTGCACGGCCTTCTGCACCTGCTCGGCTACGACCATATCGAGGACGATGAGGCCGAGGAGATGGAGGCGCGTGAGGATGCGCTTTTGCGCGAACTCGCCGTCCTGCGCGGGGAGGACCCCTCCAAGGTGGCGGTCGGCCCCATCACCAACCACGCACACGACTAGGAGCTGCCATGATCCCGGGTTCCAATAAGGACCACCCGTCCTTCATCCGTTCGTTCGGATATGCGATCGAGGGTTTTGTCACCGCCGTCAGGACCGAGCGCAACATCAAGGTCATGCTGTGCGCGGGCGTCCTCACCGTGAGCATGGGCTTCATCGCCCGCCTCGAGCCGATCAGCTGGGCGCTGATCGCGATCTGCATCGGTCTGGTGATCTTCGCCGAGTTGTGCAACACCGCCATGGAGGCCATCGTCGACTTGGCGACGCAGGAGCTGCACCCGCTGGCCAAGCGCGCGAAGGACATCGCGGCCGCGAGCGTGTACGTCCTGTCCATCACCGCCGCCATCGTGGGCATCCTGGTATTCGCCCACGCTTTTGGCCTGATCGACTCCTGGCACTAGCGCTCGATTCGACCCATGATGTGCAATTGGGGACGGGTACGTTTTGCACATCCAAAACGTACCCGTCCCCAATTGCACGCCCTTTAGTTCCAACGTATCTGTTGAGGAGTACCTATGTCCGACACCATGACCGATTTCGACCCGTTCGACGACCTTTCTGACGATGAGCTCGACGCCATGATCGAGGCGGGGGAGTTCCCCACGGCACCGGGCGCCCCCGCTCTGTGCGCCGACGTGCCCGAGGGCTTCCGCTCCGGCTTTGTGGCCCTGGTGGGCCGTCCCAACGCGGGCAAGTCCACGCTGCTCAACGCGTGTTACGGCGAGAAGGTCGCCATCACCTCGCCCGTGGCCCAGACCACGCGCCGCCGCCTGCGCGCGGTGGTCAACCGCGAGGATTGCCAGCTCGTGATCGTGGACACCCCCGGCATCCACAAGCCCAAGGACGGCCTGGGCTCCGAGCTCAACAAGAGCGCTTTGGGCGAGCTCACGGACGTCGACGTCATCGCTTTCGTGATCGACGCGAGCGCCCCCATCGGGCGCGGTGACGCGTGGGTGGCCGAGCGCGTCGCCGCCGCCAAGGCCCCCAAGGTCCTGGTGCTCACCAAGGCCGACTTGGCAGGTCCCGAGCAGATGCTCAAGCAGCTCGAGGCCGCCCGTGCGCTCGTGGATTTTGACGACGAGGTCGTGGTCTCCTCCACGGAGGGCTTTAACGTGGAGGCGTTCGTCGACGTTGTCGCGGGCTTCCTGCCTCGGGGGCCGCGTTGGTTCCCCGAGGGCATGGGCACCGACGAGTCGGATGAGGTCCTGGTCGCCGAATTCGTGCGCGAGAAGGTCCTGCTGCACACGCGTGAGGAGATCCCGCACGCCGTGGGCGTCATGTGCGATGAGTTCGAGCGCCCCAAACGCGACCTGCTGCGCCTGCATGCCACCGTCTATGTCGAGCGTGAGGGTCAGAAGGGCATCATCGTGGGTAAGGGTGGCGAGATGATCAAGCGCATCGGCATCGAGGCGCGCCGCGACCTTGAGCGCATGTTTGGGTGCCGGGTGTTCCTCGGCTTGGACGTGAAGGTCAAACCGCGCTGGCGCGAGGATGCCCGCGAGATCCGGCGGTTTGGGTACGCGGCGGACGATGAGTAGTTTTTCACCTGAGCATGTGTCTCGGTGTGCAATTGGGGACGGGTACGTTTTGCACATCGAGTGTCACCGGCTCTTCCGCGCCGCGCGTGTGCGGTGTGCAAAACGTACCCGTCCCCAATTGCACGCGTCTGCCTGGTTGCATCATGGCCGGTAGCAGGACGTATCGCACAAATGCCATCGTGCTGGACAAGACCAAGCTGAAGGAGACCGACCTCATCCTGACGCTCGTCGGCGAGGACGGTCGGCAGATCCGCGCCGTGGCCAAGGGCGCGCGCAAGCCGGGGAGCCGGTTGGCGGCACGCTGCGAGCTGTTCTGCGAGGTCGATTTGTTGCTCGCCCATGGCCGCAGCCTGGATATCGTGTCCCAGGCCGAGCTCATGGCGGCGCCGCTGGGCGCAAGCCCGAGCTACGAACTGCTCATGGCGGCGAGCGCCGTGGCGGAGGTCGCGCGTCTGTGCACCTACGAGGACGCGCGGGACCCGTTCGTGTTCTCCATCACGCGGGCGGCCCTCGCTCAGCTGGCTTCGCTTGGTGCGGCCCACCTCGACCTCATCGTCGCCGCGTATGTGTTCAAACTGCTCTCACACATCGGGTATCTGCCCGATTGCTCCTCCTGCGTGGCGTGCGACGACGAGGCCCCGACGTATTTCTCCGCGCATGCGGGCGGCCTGCTCTGCGCGAGCTGCGCCCCGAGCGTGCCCGGCAGCGAGGCGCTCGAGCCCGGTGAGCCCGCCTGGTTGGCAGGCCTCATCTCCATGCGTTTCGGCGAGCTCGCCGAAACGCCCGTCGACGCGCTGACCGCCGCGCGGCTACTCGGATTCGCACATGTGTGGGCCGCAACCCACCTGGACTGCCGGCTCCGGGCGCTGGAGTTTTTGCTGGGGCGGTAGCGACCGCCGTCCGACGCGCGCCACATGTGCGCTGCAGAGCATTGAAGCCTTATCGATATCCTGTGGTTTTGTTCAATGTGACAATAGCGGAACCAATTTGGTTTGCTACAGTACCCTTTCGAGTATTCAAATAAGCCATAACGGGAATGGAGAGGTTGCCCAATGACGCTCCTCGAATTGCTCGCCTTGCTCAAAAAGCGCATCAAACTGGTGATTGGACTGCCAATCGTGTGCGCGCTGCTCGTCGGGGTCTATTCGTTCATGTTCATGCCCGACACCTATACGGCGTCGACGAGCATGTACGTCCTGACCAGCCAGGAGGAGAGTGCGTCCAACCTGTCCACGGACCTCTCGGCCTCCCAGATGGTGGCCAACGACGTCACGACGCTCTTGGAGTCCAACCGCGTGCAGAAGGCCACTGCGGACGATCTGGGTCTCAAGAACCTCAATGACTTCGAGGTCTCCGTAACGAGTGCGACCACCTCTCGCGTGATTGAGCTCGCCGTCACCGGCACCGATCCCGACCTGGTGGCCCGCGTGGCCAATGCCGTGGCTCAGAACGTGGCCGACATCTCGCTCGATGTCATGAAGGTCGAGGCCGTCAACATCATCGACCCCGCCATCGCCCCGACGGCCCCGAGCGGCCCCTCTCGCCCGCTGTACGTGGCGGCGGCCCTCATGGGCGGGTTGTTCCTGGCAGTCGCCATCACGGTCGTGGCCGACATGATCAACACCAAGGTCCGCACCGCCGATGAGGCGGAGGAGATTCTCGGCGTCCCGGTGATCGGGCGCATCCCGGTCGTGAAGGGGGTTCGCTAATCATGGCCAAGAAGCAGAAGAAGGCCGGAATCGGCCATACTCACATGCAAAACGCGGTCAAGACGCTCGTCGCCAACATCAAGTTCGCCTCGGTGGATGACCCGGTCCGCTCGATTATGGTGACATCGTCGGTCCCCAATGAGGGCAAGACCACCGTGTCCGTCGCCCTGGCT
>JAHHSP010000058.1 GCA_020025115.1 Collinsella sp.
GCGCGTGCGCGAGCGGGAGGTGGTCGACCGCGACGGCCCCCGCGCGCCGGTGGTCGCGGTCGCATCGGGTCAGGGCGGGGCGGGCAAGACGACGTTGGTGGCGGCGATGGCCACCTGCGCGGCCCGTGCCGGCTTGAGGGCGGCTGTGGTGGACGTGGACTTGATGTTCGGTGACCTGCCATCGGTCTTGGGCGTCGATGCGTTCAGGGGCCTCGAAGGCATCGACACGCATGCCATGGACGGTGAGCTCGTTGAAGAGGACATCGAAGCATGCGCGATGCGCGTGGGGCCGGGACTCACCCTGTGGGGGCCGTTGATCGAGCCGGAGCGTGCGGAGTTGTACGGGGCGCCGGTCGAGCGGCTCATCACCGTCCTGCGCAAGGTCGCGGATGTGATTTTCATCGACACTTCGACATATTGGGGCGACGCCGTCGCGGCTGCCGTGGCCCTTTGCGATCGCTGCCTGGTTGTGGGCGGCGCGGGCGCGAATGCGGGCGCGTCGGCCACCCGGGTGGTTGGCTTGGCCACGCGTCTGGGTGTTCCCGCAACCCGCATGACGAGCGTGTTCAACCGTTTGGGGTCCCCGGGCTGTGCTGAGGAAGATGCGTTGCGTTTTGAGATGGGGGCATCGCTTGCGTCTCGCGCTCGCATTTCCTTTGGGGGTGAGGAGGTTTCCGGGCTTATCGGGTTCGGCCGATTGGATTCGCTGATGGCGGCCGGAGGACCGTTCTCCCGGGATGTGCGAGATTTGACGGCGCGGATATTGACCGAGCTCGGATGCTCTTTCGATGGGCGGCTCATGGGACCGGCCCCAGATGATCGCGAGCAACGATCGCGCCTCAGGTTGCCATGGCGGCGCAAGGCCGGTGAGCATCGATGAGCGTGTACGGGCGCGTGCGTGCTCGAGGTGAGGGTATCTCCTCCGGTCGCAGCGCGGCCGCGATGGGGGCCCGTGCGAGATCGGTCGGCGGTGCGCTGTCCGAGGCTCGGGCACGGGCTAAGCGCGCGGTCATGGAGCGCGTGGGGTATGTCGAGGTCGCCCGCATCGTGCGCACCGGGTCGGCCGCGCAGGCGCGGATGGAGCTGCGCCCAGCGCTCGAGGCCGTCCTGAATGCCGATGTGTCGCTCGGGTTGGGTTTCGATGAGAGGAATGCGCTCATCGCCGATGTGCTTGACGATATGACCGGCTTGGGGCCTTTGCAAGCGCTGCTCGAGGACGATTCGGTAACCGAAATCATGGTTAACGGCATCGATCGGACGTATATCGAGCGAGGGGGCGTGCTCTGCCCGCTGGGCAGGATATTCGAGTCCGAGGAGCAGATCAGAATCACCATCGACCGCATCATCTCGCCGTTGGGTCGTCGAGTCGATGAACGGAGCCCGATGGTCAACGCGCGCCTTCCCAACGGGTTTCGCGTCAACGCGGTTATTCCACCCATAGCGATCGATGGTCCCACGATGACGATCCGCAAGTTTTCCGACCGCATCAGCACGCTGGCCCACCTGGTCGAACTGGGATCGATTCCGGATTGGTACGCGCGTCTTTTGGGATATGCGGTGCGATGCAGGATGGATTTGGCAGTTGCCGGTGGAACGGGATCAGGGAAGACGACGCTGCTCAACGCGCTGTCGTGCGAGATATCACAGGCGGAGCGGATCGTGACGATCGAAGATTCCGCCGAGCTCAAGTTCTCACGGCACCCGCATGTCGTGCGACTTGAGGCACGCGAGGCATCGATCGAGGGGGCGGGTGAGGTGGCGATTCACGACCTGGTGGTGAACGCACTGCGCATGCGCCCCGATCGGATCGTGGTGGGCGAGGTGCGCAACCGGGAGGCGATCGACATGCTCGAGGCCATGAGCACGGGGCACGATGGGTCGCTTACCACCTTGCATGCGGGAAGCGCGCAAGAGGCGATCGTGCGGCTCACCTTGCTCGCCCGTTACGGAATCGACCTGCAGAGCGAGTTGATCGAGGAGCAGATCGCAATGGCCTTGGACGGCGTGATCATGTCGGTGAGGAAGCCGGGCGGCAGGCGGTTTGTCTCGTCGTTCACCGGTGTGTCGCGCGCCGAGGGCGGTGGTGTGGCATTGACCGAGTACGTGGCGTTCGATCCGGCCGAGGAGGTATGGACTTTGGTTGACGAGCCCCCGTTCATCGAGGAGGCGGTTCGGTCGGGCCTACTCGACGAAGGGGAGGTGAGGGAATGGAGGTCGTCATGCCGGTCGGCATCGGGCTGCTAGGAGCCGCGAGTTTGCTGCTGGCCCTTTCCGGTGAGGGGGAGCTCAAGCGCGATTGGGACGAATTCGAGCGCGCGCGAGGCCGGACGATCGCGTGGGCACGCGGCGCGAGAGCCTCGATTGACGAGCGCATGGAGGAGCGGGGAATTGCCCTGCCCGGTTCTCGCAAGAAGCGAGAGCGATTGGAGGGGGCGATGGTCGAGGCATTTGGGGCGTTGGCCGCATCCATGGCGTCGGGCCTCTCGCTCGCGCAGGCGATGCGGTATGTGGGCTCTCATGCGCAGGAGCCCGTGCGCGCGGAGTTCTTGCGCGCCGAGGCTCAAGTTGCATGTGGGGCGGGGATGGCCGAGGCGCTTGACGAGTTGGTCGAGCGGTTCCATGCGCCGGGATTGGATTTTGTGACGCTTGCGCTCAAGGTATCACGCCGCACGGGCGCCCCGCTGTCGGATGTCCTTGGGGAGGCGGCGCGTTTGGTGAGGGAACGAGTGGAGCTTCGTCGCAAGCTGGACGTGAGGACGGCCCAGGTGCGCATGTCGGCGCGGTTGGTGGCGGGGATGCCCGTCGCCATGGTCGCCTTTCTCGGGGCGACTTCGTCCGATTTCAGAGAGGGGATCGCGACGGTGCCGGGTGCGGCTTCGATAGCGGTCGCCCTTTTTCTGGATGGAATCGCCTGGTCGATCATCAGGGCGGTCATGAGGTCCATTTGCTGAGGGACGGGTGTGAGGGGAGCGCGTTGATGGGTTTGGCCGAACTGGCGGAAATATGGGTTGCGGATGCACCTGGCGCTGTGATCGCGGTGCTCGGCACCGGCGTGTCATGCGGGGTTGCGGCATGGCTGGGGTCGGAGGGAGGGATGCTCGGGGAGGTTCGCTCGTGCAGTGCCCGTGTTCGCGCCGTCGGGGGGGCGGTGTGCCGGAAGATGCACGCCCTCGCTCTCGAGGTGCTGCGGGAACGGGATCGGGCGATTGGGATGGGTGAGGTGGCGGAGATGGTGGATATCGTGCGTCTCGGGTTGAGCGCGGGCCTGTCGTTCGATGCATCGCTTGCCCTGTATTGCGAGGGGCGATCAGGGAGGCTCGCCCATCTGATGGAGGAGGCGCTGTTTTGTTGGCAGGTGGGGGCGACCTCGAGGGACGAGGCCCTCGACCGCGTCGCCCGGGATTCCGGGGTGCAGGCGCTTTGCTCGTTTGCCGCCGCGGTGTCCCAGGCACTCGAACTCGGCGCTCCGCTTGCGGAGACCTTGGAGGGCCAGAGCCGTGAAATGCGCACCGCGCACCGCGCGCACGTGGAACGCGAGATCGAGCGGGCGCCCGTCAAGTTGCTCATCCCGACGGGCACCTTGATCTTGCCCGCATTGTTGTTGTCGATAGTCGGCCCGCTGCTCGCGGCTGCCGACATGGTGTGAAGGAGGATGTCATGGTCAAGCTTTCGGCATTTGTCGAGGAGGCTCTGAGAGAGGCGCGGGAGGCGGCTCGCGGCGTGGCGGCTGCGTGCCCATTGCCGCCCTTTGGCCCGATGTGGACCGCATCGGGCGGCAAATCGGCCCGCCGAATTTTGCGAGAGGAGAGCGGACAGGGTACGACCGAGTACGCAATTCTCGTCGGAGTGCTGGTGGTGATAGCGATTTTGGCGATTGTGGCGTTTCGGGACAAGGTCAGCTCGTTGTGGGAGGCGATTTCGCAGGGAATCAACAGCCTGTGAGGGGGAGGTTCTCGCACTGGCGTCTTGCGGCGCTCCCTTTGACGCTCATGGCTATTTCGGTCGCCCTTGTGTTCGCGACGCAATGTGCGGTGGGCGAGCGCGCGCGTTTGGAATCCGGGGGAGCGAGGGCGCCTCTTGGCGATGGGGTCGTCGAGGGAGCCGGTGCAAATGAGGGGAACTCGGTCGAAGCTTCGCCGGACGGGCCGGTCTCGGGCTTGGGACCCGTGATGCCCGAGCATGTGCGGGCCAGTTCCCTCGGTGGGTTTTTGGATGATCTCCGCGCGTGGCAGGGCGAGGCGTCCCGCGCGGGCGACGAGACCTGCGTGTCGGTGGAGTTTGAGGGTCGTGCCAGTCTTCCCGTGCTTGCGGAGGATGTCCTCAAGGCATATGCGCGCACGAGAACGGTCTCTCTCGTTGCGAGTGGCTATCTGGACCTTAAGGGGAACGTGTGGGGAGCGGTGCTGAGGGAGGGGTCGGTATGGTGCGACGTGTTGCTGGTCACTACGGAGGACGATGCGGTCAGCCGCGTCCGGGTGACACGCGTGCTGCCCGAGCGCTGAGACCCGGTGCTCGAGGCATCGTCAGAGAGGAAACCGCACAAGGGACGGTGGAGTATGCACTGACGGTGTTCGCCGTGCTCGCTGTGATCGTGGGCATGGCGGCGCTATGGAGGGTGGCTGAACGCGGGTTGTTCGCTGATGCCGCCGTGGAGGCGGCATCGCATGGGCTCGAAGGGGATGGCTATGTCGATATCGCGCTGTACTGAGCTGTTCTGGGAGCCACGGGCGCAGGCGACGGTTGAGGGCGCGCTGGTTTTCCCGGCTTTTCTCACGTTGCTATTGCTGGCGTTGCAGCCGGTATGCCTGTTGTACACGCGATCCGTTATGGAGTCTGCCGCATCTGAGACGGCCCGGCTCATGGTTTCGGGTGCGGATGAGGTTGAGGTATACGAACGGTTCGCATGCAGGCGACTGGCGGCCGTGCCGGACTTGGCGATTTTTC
Source organism: Collinsella sp. (assembly GCA_020025115.1). Taxonomy (GTDB): domain Bacteria; phylum Actinomycetota; class Coriobacteriia; order Coriobacteriales; family Coriobacteriaceae; genus Collinsella. The sequence continues at coordinate 4,945 of JAHHSP010000058.1, forward strand.
ATGCAGGGGGACCACGCTCCTGGGACATCGAATGCGTTCCGGCTCTGGACACGGGTGGCTCGGTTGAGGTGGCGATCGTCGGCCATGTGACCCCGCTCCCCGTGATCGGTGTATTCGCCCGAGCGTTTGGCGAGGTGGGGGACCATGGTGATGTGCGGATGGAGGTGCACGTTGCGTATGAGGGAAGGCCCTCGTGGGTTGAGGGCGATTATGCAGACTGGATTGCGGTGTGGGAATAGGCGGCGACGAAGAGGGAGTTGTGGAGACGGGGTCATGCCGCTTCCGGGGAAAAGGCTGGGAATGGACTTGTTCATCGAGGACGGAGCCTACACGACCGTGGCCTCCGCCTGTGCGATGCTCATGGTTCTCTCACTGCTGTTCTCATCATCCCTGGCGATATGGAGCGCATCTCGGGCGGGCGATGTCCAGGTCAGTGCCGATGCCACCGCATTGGCCGGAGAAAACGTTGTGAGCTCCTATCACACGGCGGCGACGGTTTTGGATGCGTGCGTGCTGAGTTTGGGTCTTGCGGGGTTCACGATGATGGGGGCGGGGATGGTCGGGCTGTTCGTCCCGGGTGGACAGGCGCTTGCCCGTGAGACGTTGGACACCGCCGTGCGCGTGCTCGACATGCGGAATTCGTTCGCATCTTCGGCTTCGAGCGGGTTGAAGCGGGTTGAAGGGTCTCTGCCGTTTTTAATCGCGGCGAATGCGGCTCGCACCTGCGATGCGCAAGGGTCGGAGGCTGTTGGATATCGCGGTACCGCCTTTGCGGTCCCGGCTGCATCCGCATCGGAGTTTCCCGCACTCGAGGGAGAGGGGATTGACACCGATGGCTTGGAACAGGCGTGCGGCGGGCTCGAGGAGGCGGCGGCCGAGCTCGCACGGATCTCGGAGGAGGTCTCGGCGAGGAGGGAGGAGGCATGGTTGGCGGATTGCGGTGCACCCGGACGAAACATGCAGGAACGAGCGGGACGCCTTTCGGGGGTTGCGGCGGCCGAGAATCCCGATTTTGCCTCGAGCATCACGTGGGATCCCGAGTTTGCGTTGGGGCGTGCCCGAGCCTATTACCGTTGGAGGTGCGACAACGATAAACCCGAGGGGGGCGGCGTGGAGGCGCGTGCGGATGCCGCGGCCCGTCGCGCATTTTACCGATATGCGCTCGGGCATCTCGAGCACGCGTGCGTGGTCGATGGCGGGGAGGAGGCATATACCACGCTTGAGTTCCTGCCGCGCAATAGCGATGAGGTGAGGGGGACGCGGCTTTACACCGAGGCGGTGTGGCCGACGAGTGAGGAGGCGTCGGGGCCGACGTTGCACTTCGACGAGTCATGCCCTGGTGCCCGAGGGGCTCCCGGAGCGCCCGCTTCTCTTGCCTCGTTGGATGGCGGGGCTGTTCTGGAGTGTCCGACATGCCGTTTTGGGGTCGATGATCTCGGTCGGGCGCCCGCTGCGTCGACGTCGATTGACAACGGGTTCGAATATCACCTGCGGGCGTTTACGAAGGCGCTTCGGGAATACCTCGAGGCGAGAGGGCGCCAAAACGAGGCCGAGGCGGCCGCGCGTGGGGATGCCGAGCGGGCGTCGGATGCATTCGACCAAGCCATCGCGGCGCTTGGGGGAAAGCGTCCGCGCATAGCGCCCCCGGGTCGTTTTGGGTGCGTTTCCTTTGTTCTGTCTTCGGAATATTCGACGCCCGACGCGCTTGAGACATCGTTTGCCGCCAGTCCCGATATGTCACGGCGAGGCGCCATCGCGGCGGCGGCTCTCGCCCCGGATGGGATCTCCGGAGGCGATGATGTCCTGTCCGGCTTCTTCTCGTCACTTCAAGAGCGTGTTGGATCTGACGGACTGGCCGGGTTGCTGGACGGGGTTGTGGATCTGTGGGGAAAGCTGCTGGTTTCCTATGGGGATGCCGGTCAGGGGTTGGAAGGGGCATTTGACGAGCTCATGGGAGGCCTTGACGGCCAAGGGCTTGGTCCTGTTGGGGACTGGTTGGGCGATCGGCTGACAGGGGTGGTTCGCGCGCTCGATATGCAGCCGGTTGACATGCGGCCCCGCAAGCCGGTCTTGGTTGACAGCGCGGACGTGCTTGCACACTCCGACGTGCCGGCCTTGGCGGATACCCAGGCTGCGTTGCGTGAGCTGGCAAAGGTCGATCTTGATTTCGAGGGTATGGCACGGTCTGTCGGTTACGACCTGGGGGAGCGCCTGACCTCGCTCGAAATCGTCTTGGCCGAGGTGCGACTGCCGAACGGGAGGGTCGTCCCCATCACGCTGCGGGTACGTGATCTTTTGGAAGGAAGGGAGATAGGGGATGCCGGTACGTAAGCAGGTGATATGCGAGGAGGGGGCCCAGGCGACGGTCGAGCTTGCGGTGGTGGCGCCGGTCCTCGTTGTGCTGGCGTTGATCTCCTACAACATGATGGTATTCGTGTCGGCAACGGCGAGATTCGACCGCGTGGCTCCCGATATCGTCTTGGCGCACGGT
>JAHHSP010000059.1 GCA_020025115.1 Collinsella sp.
ATACTATTCTCCAATGAGAATATAACGTGCGCTCTCGCCCCATCGGATGGGCGACGGGGCGTCAAAACGAGGAAAGGGGCGAGGTATGGCCCGCGCAAAGAACCCCGATGCGAACATGATTCCCGTCGAGGAGGCACGGCGCATCGTGCTCGGGCACGTGAGCCCGACTGAGACGCGCGAGGTGCCGACGTGGCAGGCCGTGGGTCTGCCGCTTGCCGCCGATGTCTCGACCGACATCGACCTGGCTCCTTTTGCCGGCAGCGCCATGGATGGCTACGCCCTGCATGCCGAGGACCTCGCCGCCGCCTCGTCCGAGGGCCCCGTCGTGCTCGACGTTGTGGGTCACGAGGCCGCCGGCCATGTTTTCGAGGGCGAGGTCGGACCTGGCCAGACCGTGCGCATCATGACGGGCGCGCCGGTGCCTGAGGGGCTGGACGCCGTGGTCAAGTACGAGGTCGTCGAGGTGCTCGAAGGCGACGGCAACGAGGGTTCGCGCGTGGGGTTCTTCGCAGCGGCAAAGCCCGGCGAGAATATTCGCGCGTCGGGCCTCGAAGCCCGCGCGGACGACGTGGTCATGGGCGTCGGCGAGGTCGTGACGCCGGCGGGCGCGGGGCTTCTCGCCAATGCCGGCCATGCGCTCGTCTCGGTGCATCGCGCCCCGCGTGTGGGCGTTATCTCACTCGGCACCGAGCTCGTCGATGCGCGCGCGGTCCCCGCACGCGGGCAGATTCGAGATGTCAACGGCCCCGCGCTCATGGCGTCGGCCCGCGAGGCGGGCGCTGAGCCCGTGTTCTACGGTATCGCGCCCGATGACGAGGAGCGCATCGGCGAACTCGTCCGTCGCGCGGCGCGCGAGTGCGATGTCGTGGTGACGTCCGGCGGCGCGTCCGCCGGCGACTATGACTACGTGACGGCGCTCATCGCGCGCGAGGGCGAGGTCTTGTTCGATCGCGTTTCCATCAAGCCGGGCAAGGCCGTGACCTTCGGCTTGCTGGGCGAGACGCCGTTTTTTGGCCTCTCCGGCAACCCCGCCGGTGCGTTTGTGGGCTTCGAGCTGTTCGTGCGACCGGCGCTGCGCAAAATGGTGGGGCATACGGAGCTCGCGCGTCCGGTGCAGGAGGCGCGTATCGCGCACGGCGTCAAGAAGCGCCCGGGCCGCGCCGCATACAACCGCGCGCGCGTGGAGCGCATCGGTGCTGAGGGCGAGCTCGAGGTAATGCAGGCGCCCACGCAAAACTCCGCCCTGCTCGTGGACCTGCATCGGGGCAACTGCTTGGTCATGCTCGCCGAGGACGCCGGCCGCGTTGAGGCGGGGGAGGCCGTTGCGGTTCTGCGCTACGATGTGCCCGAGGGCACGGTGCTGTAATTCGATCCGGTCGGCACGTGCGCAGGGGCTTTTATCTAGGCAAAAGCGCCGTCCGTCCCGTGCCGCGTGTTCTGAGCGCCGCGTTCGACGAGGACGCCGGCTGTGAAGGGGGTTTCATGGATATCATGTTCGCGATCGTGACCTGTTCCGATACTCGCGGCATCGAACGGGATGAGGCGGGAGCCGCGCTTGTCGAGCTCATCGAGAGCGAGGGTTGGAGCGTCGTCTCCCATGTGGCGGTGCGCGATGATGCGCGCGACATTTCGGATGCCATTCGCACGGCGACCGATGAGCTCGGCGCCGAGATCGTTTTGACTTGCGGCGGCACGGGCCTGTCCGCCCGCGACGTGACGCCCGAGGCCACGGCCGCGGTGTGCGAGCGCGACGTGCGCGGCATCGCCGAGGCGATTCGCGCCCACTCGCTCACCAAGACGCGCCGCGCCATGCTCTCGCGCGCCCGCTGCATGCAGCGCCTGGTGCGAGACTCGGATGGCTCGTTCACCGGTCGCCTGGCGCTCGTCATCAATTTCCCCGGCTCCACGAAAGCCGTTCGTGAATGTTGGGAGGCGGTGTCCGACCAGCTCGAGCACGCCATGAAGATGACTTCCGGGGGAGGGCATTGATATACCGTTCTCGATAGAGAATTATTCTCAAGCAAATATAATATGAGCAGGCGGAGGGGGACTGGTTCGTCGCGCCCCCTCTTTCATGCCCGCACCCAATCGGGGCCCGCGTCCCACGTGACCGGCTCATTTGGGGTATGCGCACATCGGGACGATCGCAGGAGGATTGCAAAGATGAAGAAGACCCTCAATTCGCCGGGCCGCCCCGCGTCGCGGCGCGCACTCGCCGCCTTCGGCGTGGCCGTCCTGCTCGCCGGCGCCCTCGTCGGCTGCGGCGCCAAGCCCGCCGATAAGGGCGGGCTCGCCGAGGATGCCGCGCCCGCCAAGGCCGTTGAGCTGCAGATCTTTGCGGCCAACTCCCTCGAAAAGGCCATGCCCGAGGTTCAGGCCCTCTATACCGAGAAGACCGGCGTGACCTTTGCCGACACTCAGTTCAAGGCATCCGGCGACCTCATCGAGCAGATGCGCGCCGGCGCCCAGGTCGATGTCTTGATCACCGCATCCAAGGGCACCATGGACGATGCGGCCGCGGGCGATTTCGTCGATGAGGGCACGCGTCTCGACATGTTCGTGAACGACCTCGTGATCGTGAGGGCCGCGGGGTCTGACGTCGAGATCGCCTCGTTCGAGGATGTGAGGGACGTCGAGGGCAAGGTCGCCATCGGCGATGCCTCGACCGTTCCGGCCGGCAAGTACGCCAACCAGGCCCTGAACGCCATCGGTCTGTATACCGGTGCCGCCGGTGACGACGGCGAGTATGCGCCCGAGTTCGCCGACCGCGTCGCCTTGGCCGACAAGGTGGGCACCGCTGCCATGTACGTTTCCACCGGCGACGCGGCCATCGGCTTTGTCTATAGCTCCGATATCTTCCGCTATGACGGTATCGAGCAGGCCCTCGTCTGCCCCGAGGACACGCACAAGCCCATCGTCTACCCCGGCGCCGTCGCCGCCGCGAGCGAGCATGCCGCGGCCGCGGCCGACTTTCTCGATTTCTGCATGAACGATGCCGGGGCTCGGAGGGTCTGGGCCAAGTACGGCTTCGAGCTGGCTGCGTAAGCGCCTCCCCGCGAGCCTTTGGCATGCCGGTGCCCGGGGCTTGCGTTGCGCGTAGGTTCGAGGGCGGTCCCGGTGACCGCCCTTTTCGTGTCGAGGGCAGGGGCGTGCCGCATGGGCATGGGTCGTGATAAAAGAGGGGTGCGCGCATATGGCGCGGGCTTCATCGCGCGGCGGGCCGATGCGGCCCGCCGCGCCGTCGACGGTCGAGCAAGGCGCTCGCGCGTCTCGACCTTCGTCGCGATCGCCGCCTGCGCCGCGATGGCTGTTGTCACCGCAATGCCCGCCTCGGCCATGGTCGCCCCGATGACGCTCGACGTCCCCGAGCGACGGGCCGTCGAAATTCCCGCCGATGGCTCTGCTTGCGTGGACGGGGCCTCATTTGGCATCAGCGGGTTCGAGCGCCTCGCCAAAGGCACGGCTCGTGCGGCCGAAGGCGTGCCGGAGGGGTATCGATTCCCGATTTCGGATGCCGCCAGCCTGGTGGTTGTCCGCACACCCGCCGAGGCGCTCGTGCACGTCGATTCCGCGGTCGCCGAAGGTCTCGAGCTCGAGAGCACGGACGGTGCGGACCTCTCCGCCCTGTGGTCGATGGTCTGCGAGCTCGACGAGGCTCACAGCATGGGCGGGGCCCTGCTCTCCGAGGGGGAGGTGTCCCTCAGGCTCGTGACGGATTCCGCGTGCGTATCCGGTGCCTATCGGTATCGCTTCGATGCGCGCGGCGGTGACGGCGGGCGCTACGTGACCGTGACATTGGCGTATGCCGAGGAGGGCGCGGCAGGTTTGGGGGCGGCGCGCGCCGCCGGTGTCGATTTGGGTGACGGCGCGCTGTGGTGCGATTTTGCCGAGGTTGTCGATGCGGACAGGGTGGTTGCCGGTGATGGCCCCGGTGTGGGCGGCGAGGTGCTCGCCCTTCTCTCGTCCATCGACTACCGCCCATTTTGGGTCTCGCTCAAGACCAGCGGCCTGGCGCTGGCCGTCTCCTTTGCGTCGGGGCTGTTCGCCGCATGGCGCGTCATGGGCACGTCGAGCCGCGTCAAAGGCGTCCTCGACTCGGTGTTCACCGTTCCCATGGTGCTGCCCCCCACGGTCTGCGGCTTTTTGCTGCTCATGTTGTTCGGGCGATCCACGGGTGTGGGCCGCTGGCTCATCGCGCACGGCATCTCGATCGTCTTCACATGGGAGGCGGCGGTCATCTCGGCCGTGGTGGTGAGCTTCCCGCTCGTGTACCGCACCGCCCTCGGCGCGTTCGAGTCGCTCGATGGGCGCATGATCGACGCCGCCCGCACACTCGGCTGGTCGGAGCCGCGCATCTTCTGCAGGCTCATGATGCCACTTGCCTGGCCCTCCATCGCGGCTGGAACGGTACTCGCTTTCGCGCGGGCCATGGGCGAGTTCGGCTGCACGCTGTTTTTCGCCGGAAACTACGCGGGCATCACCCAGACGATCCCCATCGCGATCTACTTCGAGTGGATGGGCGGCAACACCGCCGTGGCTCTGTTCTGGGTGATGACCGTGATCGCGTTCAGCTTTCTGGTAGTGTGGGGCATCAACGCGTACACGGCGCGGCATCAGGGGTATCGCGACGGCGCGCGCGCCCGGGCCGATGTCCGTGGAGGAGCGCGATGGAAGGCACGGGGTCATGCGGCGGGCCGTTCTTCGGATGCCGTCGCGGCAGATGTCGCCGGAACCCGTGCGGCCGGCACGGGTTCCGGCGCGGCCCCCGTCGTCGATGATTTGGAGTCGACCGGCGGGGATGCGGTCGGTATCGACCGGTCCGCCCTGCGTGAGCTGTTTGGGGACGGTGCGGCATGAGTCTGAGCATGGCGATCAAAAAACGGTACCCGGGTTTTGCGCTCGATGTCGCTCTCGAAGCCGGTGAGGAACGGGTGGCCCTGCTCGGGGCGTCCGGGTGCGGCAAGAGCCTCACGTTGCGCTGCATCGCCGGCGTGGAGACCCCCGACGAGGGGCACATCGTGGTGAACGGCGTGACGTTCTTCCATTCCGAGACGGGGGTGAACCTCTCGCCGCAGGAGCGCAAGACGGCGCTGCTGTTCCAAAATTACCAGCTGTTCCCGCATATGACAGCGCTTGAGAACGTATGCGCCGGCATGGCCGGGCCTCGTCTCGGCCTGGGAGGTCGCATGGGCGGTGATGCGGCGAGGTGCGAGTCCCGGGCGCTGCGATTCCTCGAGATCTTCGGTGTCTCGGCCCTTGCGGAGCGCTATCCCATGCAGCTCTCCGGCGGCCAACAGCAGCGCGTGGCGTTGGCCCGCATGCTCGCCGCGCGTCCGGGGATTCTCATGTTCGACGAGCCGTTCTCGGCATTGGACTCATATCTCAAGAGCGCACTCGAGCAGAATCTGCTCGACGTGTTCTCCGTGGTGGACCGCACGGTGCTCTATGTGAGCCACGACATCGACGAGGCCTGCCGCCTGTGCGACCGCATCTGCGTGATGCACAACGGCCGCGTATGGGAAAGCGGGACCGCCGGGGAGCTCATGGCGCATCCCAAAACGCTGGCGGGCATGCGGCTCACGGGATGCAAGAACACCTCGCGGGCACGCAAAGTGTCTGCGACCTCGGTCGAGGCGCTTGATTGGGGCATGACGTTCGACATGGGCCGCGAGGTGCCCGATAGCGTGTCTCACCTCGGTGTCCGCGCTCGCCATATCCATCGCGACCGCGTCTGTGCGGAGGGCGAGCCCGGGTGCAACAGCTTTGATTTGCACGTGGTGCGCGTGAGCGACGCCCGGTTCGAGCGGCTGGTGCTTCTCGAGCCGCCGCTCGGGGGATCTTCTGCCCGCATTCAATGGAAGGTCGACATCCTCGATGCGCCCCCGGGGTCTTTGCCCGAGGCGGGGGAGACGCTGCGCCTGCATTTCGATGCGAGCAGGTTGCTCTTGGTGAGCGGATGATGGGTCCGACGGGTCCGGCGCGATCCCCCAGTTTGATCGAGCCGCACTTTGAAGGAAGAGGGCCCGGCGCCATTACGGCGCCGGGCCCTCGAACGTTTTCTGGAGCGGGCGACGGGAGTCGAACCCGCCTCATCAGCTTGGAAGGCTGAGGTTCTACCGATGAACTACGCCCGCGTATATGGTCGGGACGACAGGATTTGAACCTGCGACATCCTGCTCCCAAAGCAGGCGCGCTACCAAACTGCGCCACGTCCCGAAGGTGTTGAGCAGCTGGGGTACCAAGACCCTGCTTATCCCAAGGCTCTAGCGATTATAGAGTACCCGAGCGACTTCGGCAACGGTCCTCGGCAATTGCGCACATCGCGTTTCGAAACCACTACGAAACCTAGAGCCCTTCTCCATAATCGCTTTATTTCGCCGTAGTACCATATGCACGCAAGACCAGTCCCACTTCTGAGGAGCATCACCATGACCTATACCGATAGGGTCATCGCCGAGCTGCACGCGCGCTATGCCGATCAGCCCGAGTTCATCCAGGCCGCCGATGAGGTATTGACCTCGATCGCCCCGGCCGTCAACGACAACCCCGCCTATGAGGCAGCCGGCCTGCTCGAGCGCCTCGTGGAGCCCGAGCGCGTGATCATGTTCCGCGTCCCTTGGATCGATGACGAGGGCAAGTGCCGGGTAAACCGTGGTTTCCGCGTCGAGTACAATTCCGCCATCGGCCCGTACAAGGGCGGTTTGCGCTTCAATCCCACCGTCACCCTCGGCATGCTCAAGTTCCTCGGATTCGAGCAGGTCTTCAAGAACGCGCTCACCACGCTACCCATGGGCGGTGGCAAGGGCGGCTCGGACTTCGACCCCAAGGGCAAGTCCAACAACGAGATCATGCGCTTCTGCCAGTCGTTCATGACCGAGCTCTACCGCCACATCGGCCCCAACACCGACGTTCCGGCAGGCGATCTGGGTGTTGGCGGCCGCGAGGTCGCGTACATGTTCGGCCAGTACAAGCGCCTCAAGAATGAATGGACCGGCGTGCTCACCGGCAAGGGCCTCTCCTTCGGCGGTTCGCTCGCCCGCACCGAGGCGACTGGCTACGGTCTCGCTTACTTCGTGGATGAGTATCTCAAGTGCCACGACGACTCCTTCGAGGGCAAGACCGTCGTGGTGCATGGCTCCGGCAACGTGGCGATCTATGCCATCCAGAAGGCGACTCAGCTCGGCGCCAAGGTCATCGCCGCCTCCGACACCAAGGGTTGGATCGAAGACCCCGAGGGCGTCGATTACAAGGTCCTCGAGGACATTTACAACCAGAAGCGATCCGGCGACGATCGCGGCGTGAGCCTTGCCCTGTATGCCGA
>JAHHSP010000006.1 GCA_020025115.1 Collinsella sp.
GGTGTACCCCGCACTGTACACGCTGGACGACGAGGGACCGCGCCGCATGTTCGAGCGCGAGCGCGTGGTCAAGGCCGCCGTCGCGGCGGAGGAGTGGGCCGCCCGTGCCGATGCGGATGAGCTTCAGCTCACCGGTGACGGCCTGGTGCGCTACGGCAAGCTGTTCGAGGAGGCGGGCCTTATGGGCCGCTCCCTTCCGCGCGATCTGTGGTGGCCTACGGGCGAGGGCGTGCTGCGGGCCGCCGCGTGCCCCGAGGGCCTGGCCGCCGCGGGCAGCACGGACCCGGCTGCAGTGCTGCCGGTGTACACGCGTCTTTCCGACGCGGAGGAGAATGAGCGTCGCCGTTTGGGCCTGGCGGAGAGCGTGAACGCGGGTGTCACCGGCGTGGCCGATGAGCTCGCCGGCCGTCACTTGCAGGTGCGTCCCATGGCCGCCGCCGACGCCGAGGCCGTGGCTGCGCTCGAGCGCGAGAGCTTCGAGGGCGCGGGGCACGAGCCGTGGAGCGCGAACCTGTTTTTGGCGGAGCTTTCCGAGGGCACCGCCGCCGCCCGCTCCTGGTGGGTCGCCCATGACAACGGCGAGCTGATCGGCTTTGCCGGAGGCATGGTGGTCGATAAGGACGTCGAGATCCTCGATGTGGCCGTGTCGCCCGCGCACAGGCGCGAGGGCATCGGGCGCAAACTCCTCGCGCACGTGAGCTATGACGCGCAGATGTTCGGCTGCACGAGCGCCTCACTCGAGGTGGAGGCCGGCAACGATCCCGCCATTGCCCTCTACGAGAGCCTGGGTTTCGAGGAGATCGGTCGCCGTCGCGGGTACTATGGGGCGGGCCGCGACGCGCTGGTGATGCGCGCCGCGTTGCCGTTGGTCTTGCCCGTGGACGCCGCCTCGCCGGAGCCCACGGCCGCGGCGGTGCGCGAGTGGCCGCTGCCGGCGCCTGTGCGCACGGCCGATGAGGCGGCCGAGCTCGAGCGTCGCCAACTCATCCTCGCCATCGAGAGCTCCTGCGACGAGACGGCGGTGGCCATCGTGGATGTCGAGGGCAACCTGCTGGCCAACCAGGTATCGACCCAAATCGATTTCCACGCCCGCTTTGGGGGCGTGGTGCCCGAGATCGCATCGCGCAAGCATGTGGAGGTCATCGTCGGCGTGGTGGACGCCGCGTTGGAGGAGGCCGCCGAGAGCCTCGGCCTTATGGGCGGGGCCATCGCGCCCGCGGAGCTCGCGGCCGTCGGCGTGACGCAGGGCCCGGGTCTGGTGGGTGCGCTCGTGGTGGGCGTGGCGTTCGCCAAGGGCTTTGCGCTCGCGGCCGACAAGCCGCTCATCTGCGTGAATCACCTCGAGGGGCACCTGTTCGCCAATAAGCTCACGACACCCGATCTCGAGCCGCCATTCATCTTCACGCTCGTCTCGGGCGGGCACACCATGCTCGTGCATCTGCGGGCCTGGGGTGATTACGAGGTGCTGGGTGAGACGCTCGACGATGCGGTGGGCGAGGCTTTTGACAAGGTCGCCAAGGCGTTGGGGCTGGGATACCCCGGCGGTCCGATCATTTCGCGCCTGGCTGAGACGGGAAATCCCAAGGCCATCGATTTCCCGCGCGCCCTCAACAGTCGCGGGGACTACCGCTTCTCGCTCTCGGGCCTCAAGACCGCCGTCACGCTTTATATCGAGCAGGAGACGGCCGCCGGGCGGACCATCCACCTGCCCGACCTGGCCGCCTCCTTCGAGGCCGCCGTATTCGATGTGCAGTACAAGAAGGCCAAGTGCGCCCTGAACGAGACGGGTGCTCGCGAATATTGCATCGGTGGAGGCGTCGCGGCCAATCCTCATCTACGGCAGATGATGGTCAAGAAGCTCGGGCGTCAGGGCATTCGCGTGACGGTGCCGCCGCAAAACGCGTGCACCGACAATGCGGCCATGATCGCCGTGGTTGCGCGCGAGAAGTTCCTGCGCGGGGAGTTCGCCGAGTTCACGGTGGATGCCGACCCGAACATGACCCTGTAGGCGGCGAGTCGGAAGAATGCAAAAAGGCCTCTATCCGCGGGGTTCTGCGGATAGAGGCCATGTTGTCGGTTGCGGGTTAGTCCCAAAAACCCTCTTCCCCATCGCCTTTGGGGCCGCGATCGACGTACATCTTATGAGTGCGCTTTTCCAGGATGAAGGCGACGATGCCGAAGATGACGATGCCCGCGAAGAACAAGACGCCGACGCCCAGACGGGTGCCAAAAAGGAAGTTGAAGACCTGATCCATTGCGCTGTCCTGCTTTCTTGCTGGAATACATGGCGAAATACGCTCACCAGTATATACTTGCACTGCACTAACATGCATCGCATCGCGGCATCTTCGCGATGAGCCGCCGCGCCGTGGTCCAGATCGCCCGGGCTGCGGCGATGATTTTACGAGAGTTGAACACGGAGGGATTATGCTCGACATCAAATTCGTTCGCGAGAACCCCGAGGCGCTCGACGCCGCCATGGCAAACCGCCAGGGCTCATGGGACCGTGAGCGCTTCTTCGCGCTCGATGAGGAGCGTCGCTCCGTCATCGCCGAGGTCGAGGACCTGCAGGCCACCCGTAATGCCGAGTCCAAGAAGATCGGCGTCCTCATGAAGGAGGGCAAGCGCGATGAGGCCGAGGCCGCCAAGGACGCGGTCCGTCAGGTCAACGAGAAGATCGAGGTGCTCGGCGCTCGCCGCGCCGAGCTCGACGCCGAGGTCTCCGACTTCATGGCCCGTATCCCCAATATCCCGTCCGACGTCACGCCCGTGGGTAAAGATGAGAATGAGAACCCCGAGCGCCGTCGCGTGGGCGAGCCCCGCGACTTCGCGGCCGAGGGCTTTGAGCCCAAGGCCCACTGGGACCTGGGTGTCGAGACCGGCATCCTGGACTTCGACCGCGGTGCCAAGCTCGCCGGTGCCCGCTTCACGGTGCTCTCCGGTGCCGGCGCCACGCTCGACCGTGCACTGCAGAACTTCTTCCTGAACACGCATATCTCCCGTGGCTTCACCGAGTTCATCCCGCCGGTCATCGTCAACCGCGAGATCATGTACGGCACCGGTCAGCTGCCCAAGTTCGAGGATGACGCCTATCACACCGGCGAGGACCAGTTCCTGATCCCCACCGCCGAGGTCGCCCTCACCAACCTGCACGCCGGTGAGGTGCTCGACGCATCCCAGCTCCCGCTTCGCTACACCGCGGGCACCCCGTGCTTCCGCGAGGAGGCCGGTTCGGCCGGCCGCGACACCCGCGGCATCATTCGCCAGCACCAGTTCACCAAGGTGGAGATGGTCAAGTTCTCAAAGCCCGAGGAGTCCGACGACGAACTCGAGAGCATGGTCGCCGAGGCCGAGTACATTCTTCAGCAGCTTGGACTGCCGTACCGCGTGATTTCCCTATGCACCGGCGACCTGGGCTTTTCCGCCCGTCAGACCTATGATATCGAGGTCTGGCTGCCGAGCTACAACGCGTACAAGGAGCTTTCCTCCTGCTCCAACTGCGGTGATTTCCAGGCCCGCCGCGCGAACATCAAGTACCGCGACCCCGAGAACTTCAAGGGGCAGCGCTTCGTGCACACCCTGAACGGCTCAGGTCTGCCCACCGGTCGCACCATGGCCGCGATCATGGAGAACTACCAGAATGCCGATGGCTCCATCACGGTGCCCGAGGTGTTGCGCCCCTATATGGGCGGCGTCGAGCGCATCGAGCCCTTGGCGTAAGGCCGCATAGATCACGGTGCCCTGGCGGACGCCCGTTCGAGTGTTCGAGCGGGCGTCTTGCGTATGAGGCTCGGCTGCATCGTGGCGCATTGTGCCCATGATATGATGCTGAGACGAACGCATCGCGTTGCATGGGAGAGAGAGGAACCGACATGCTGAACGCCATTGAGATTTCGCCGAAGGTTTGGTGGGTTGGCGGCATCGATTGGAACGAGCGCCTGTTCCATGGCTACACCACCGAGCGCGGCATCACCTATAACGCCTATCTCATCATGGACGAGAAGGTCACCTTGATCGACACATGCAAGGCGACGTTTGCCGACGAGCTCGTACAGCGCATCTCGCAGGTCGTCGACCCTGCCAAGATCGATGTGGTCATCACCAACCATGTCGAGATGGATCATTCCGGCTCCTTGCCCGTGATTCATAAAATCGCCCCGAACGCCGAGATTTACGCTTCCGCCGGCGCCGGGGTCAATGAGCTTCGCGCTCATTTCGGCATCGAGGCCACGCCTGTGAAGACGGGAGACACCCTCAATATCGGCGAGCGCACCCTGAGCTTTGTGACCACCCCGATGGTCCATTGGCCCGACAACATGGTCACGTACTCCGATGTTGATAAGATCTTGTTCTCCAACGATGCGTTCGGCCAGCATTTCGCCACCACCAAGCGCTTCGACGACGAAAATGATATGTGCGAGGTGATGAAGCAGGCCAAGAAGTACTACGCCAACATCGTTTGGCCGTACGGCATGCAGGCCGGTCGCGCCCTCGCCGCCGTCAAGGGCCTCGAGCTCGAGATGATCGCCCCCAGCCATGGCTGCATCTGGCGTTCCCACATCGACGAGATCATCGCCAAATATGAGGAATGGACCACGTATCAGACCGAGGAGAAGGCCGTCGTGGTATTCGATTCCATGTGGCACTCCACCGAGTCCATGGCGCGCGAGATATGCGACGCCTTTATCTCCGAGGGCATCGCCGCGCAGCTCGTCGACGTCAAGAGCACGCATATCTCCGACATCATGCTTTACATGTGCGATGCCAAATACGTGGCCGTGGGTTCGCCTACCCTGAATTCCAACATGCTGCCCACCGTGGCGAGCTTCCTCACGTACATGCGCGGCCTCTCTCCTAAGAATGAGCAGCGCATCGGCCTGGCGTTTGGCTCCTATGGTTGGGCCCCGCTCGGCCCCAAGCAGGTGTATGAGGAGCTGGAGAAGGCCAAGTTCCAACTGCCCGTGCCGGTCGTGGCGCAGCAGTGGGTGCCTTCCGAGGAGGACCTTTCCGAGCTCCAGGGCACCGTTTGCAAGATGATCGAGGCCGCCCGCGCCTAATGCCGGGCGGGTGGTTCGCACCTGCCTCGAACCTTTGAGGGGCGGCCCCGCGGGGTCGCCCTTTTTGCCAGAACGCCACCTCGCCGGTGCGCGATCGAACCCAAAGCCGCCCGGCGTGAAGCCGGCTCGCGGCTCGTATGCAAGGAGCTTCAATGATGGACACGCTGCAGATGGTCAGGAGCTTGGGGTCGTATGCCGATGTGCTCGCCGATGCGGGCATCGTGCGCGAGGGCGTGCGCGATGAGATGCGCGGGATCGAGGTCGCGTATGCGACCGATGATTCGCGGCGCGTGGTGCCTCAGACGTTGTTCGTGTGCAAAGGTGCCGCATTCAAGCGGGAGTACCTTATGCAGGCGCTCGCCGCCGGTGCGGTCGCCTATGTGTCCGAGGTCGATTACGGGGTCGACGGCGAAGCGGGGCATGAGGTCCCCCTCATACTGGTGAGCGATATCCGCGCGGCGCTCGGGCTGCTCGCCGATGCCGCGTACGACCATCCTTCCGGCCGGGTGAAGGTGTGCGCCTTCACGGGCACCAAGGGAAAGACCACGAGCGCATATTATCTGCGCTCGATCCTGGCCGAGCATGCGCGCGGGCTTGCGAGGCCCGTTCCGGCCCTGCTCACGGGCGTCGAGTACGATGACGGTGTCGAGCGAGGCGATTCGCTGCTCACCACGCCCGAGTCCTTCGAACTCGAGCGCCGCATCGCCAACGCCGCCAGCGCGGGGTGCGAGCATGTGGTCATGGAGGCGTCGAGCCAGGCCATGAAGTTCCGCCGTACGCTCGGCGTGGACTTTGCCGTGGGGGCGTTCACGAATTTCGGCGAGGATCACATCTCGCCCATCGAGCACCCCACGCTCGAAGACTATCTTGAGAGCAAGCTGCTGTTGTTCGAGCGTTGCCGCGTGGCCGTGGTCAACCTCGACATGGACGTGGCCGAGCGGGCTCTCGCCACCGCCCGTTCTTCGCGATCGGTCGAGCGCGTGCTCACCTACTCCCTCGAGGACGCCGCGGCAGACGTGTTCGTGCCGTCCTATGCCCGCAGCGAGCGTGGCATCCGCGCGACGGTGCGCACGCCGCGGTTCACCCGCGAACTCATGGTCCCCTCTCCCGCGGTGTTCAACCTGAGCAACGCCTTGGGCGCCATCGCATGTGCCGAGGCGTTGGGAATCTCGGCGGATGCGATCGAAGGGGGGCTTTCCCGGGCCTACGCCCCCGGTCGCATGGAGCTGTATCCGTGTGAGAGCGGGCGCATCATGGGCGTGGTCGATTACGCCCACAACGGCATGAGCCTTGAGACGCTCCTGCGCGATCTGCGCGCGAGCTACCCCGATCGCGAGTTCGCCGTGGTGTTTGGCGCCACGGGCGGCAAGGGCATCGACCGTCGCGAGACCATGGGCGAGGCCGCCGGAAAACTCGCCGATCGCATCGTCATCACCGAGGACGACCCCGGTCCTGAGGATCCCGCCCTCATCTGCGCCGCCATCGCCCGGGCAGTGAGCGCGCAGGGCAACGAGAATTGGCAGATCGTGCTCGATCGAAGCGAGGCCATACGCACGGCGGTGCGCGAGACGCACGGACCCGCCGTCGTGATCGTGACGGGCAAGGGAAACGACCCGTTTATGCTTCGTCATGGCGTGCGCGAGCCGTATGAGCCCGACGGCGACCAGTTGCGTCGAGCTTTGGCGGACTGGGAAGGCGGGCGCATCTAAGCGCGCGTCGAGGGCGGCGACGGTGCCCGACGCTATTCCTCGCGGTCGAATTCCTCCGTCGCGTCAAGGGGGCGGCCGGAGTAGTTCACATGTTCGGTCACGGCCTCCATATCGCCGGTCTCGAGGAAGCGAGAGACCGCCCGCGCGTAATCAGCCAAGGCGCGATCGAAGATCTCGGGGAAGGTCTCGGTGCTCTCTGCCTCGGAGAACGGGTTGATCCAGGGCCTGTGATTCAGGTTGCCGCACGCGGCGGGGGCTTCGGTGGTGACGCGGTGTGCGAGGGCCTGCAGCAGGGAGTAGTCGCTCACGAGGCCCTCAAGGCGGCCGAGTGCGTTGGAGCGAGGCGAACCGGCGGGTTCGATTATCCGGTACGCAAGGCGCATGTCGGCCACGGCCCCACCGTATTCGTTGGCGGCGATGTCCATGCCGTAGACGCGCTTGGCCATGAAGCTCACGAGCGCACCTGCCACCTTGTCTATGCGCGGGGTGCTGGTCACCTCAGCGGCCGGGGGAAAGTCGGCAACTGTCGCGCCGTTGCGTTTGAGTTGCAGCATAAGCAGGTCGAGATCGCTTTCGATCACGGCGTGCACCTGGCTGCCCGCACCTGTGAGGTCGGGGTCGACTTCCTGGATGCCCCACTGTTGCGCGTACACGAAGGGGTGCGCGTTGCGATCGAGCACGTAGTGGGAGAGCATGCCAAGCGTCCATGCCCGCCCCAGCCCGGCATCGGCGGGCTGCAGCCGCGTGACCCCCTCTTGTAGGGCGGCAAACTGGCTGGACATGCGGCTGCGGTGCATGACGCGGGCGAGTTCCGTGCAGGTGCCCGTGTGGGGGGTCCTGAAGCGGAAGAAGAACGGGTCGGGGCCCTGGTTGGCCAGGAGGAACGCGGAGCGCTCGTCATCGCTTTCGATTATCCCCTCGGGCAAGCGCTCGATGCTCTCCTCGCCGAATAGGCGATGGGTTATCAATGCGGGCATGCGGTCTCCTTTGAAGTCGGTGCGCTTGTCGCCTATTATGCCCAGCCCACTCCCGCGCAATCGCGCATTTGAAATGGTTTTGAGAGCTGAAAGTGCCTCTACCTGCGTAAATAGGGTATAAAAAATAGTTACTTAAGATAAGGGGGAGCCGCATGCCCAATATGATCGAAATCCGGGGCCTGAATAAGTATTTTGGCGATCTGCATGTTCTGAAGGACATCGACCTGACGGTCGAAGAAGGCGAGAAGGTCGTCATCATCGGTCCGTCCGGCTCCGGGAAGTCGACGCTCATACGTTGCGTCGATTACCTGGAGGAGCCGACATCCGGCGAAGTCGTCATCGACGGCACGCCTCTCACCAAGAAAAATCATCTGGAAATGGCCCGTACGTACAGCTCGATGGTGTTCCAGCAGTTCAACCTGTATCCCAACATGACGGTTTTGGGCAATCTCACCCTGGCTCCCGTTAAGTTGCAGAAGAAGTCCAAGGAGGAAGCCGTCGAGGTCGCCATGGCGGCGCTCACGCGCGTCGGCCTCGCGCACAAGGCGGGGGAGTACCCCCAAAACCTGTCAGGGGGCCAGCAGCAGCGCGTTGCCATCGCCCGTGCATTGTGTACCAAGCAGCCCATCATCTTGTTCGACGAGCCCACTTCCGCGCTCGACCCCGAGATGGTCCAGGAGGTGCTCGACGTCATGATCGAGCTCGCGAGGGAGAACATCACCATGATCTGCGTGACGCACGAGATGGGCTTCGCGCGTCAGGTCGCCGACCGCGTCATCTTCATGGATGACGGTCGCATCCTGGAAGAGGGAACGCCCGATCATTTCTTCGAGAACCCGCAAAACCCCCGATGCCGCGATTTCCTCGCGAAGATCCTGCACTAGTGCGAGGGGGGATGGGAATGGAAAACGCTAAGTTCTCCGGGTGCGCGTGCCCGAGCCGACGGGCGCTGCTGCGCGCTTTTGCCGCTACCTCGGTCCTTGTGGGGGCGGGGGCGCTTGCGGGGTGCGGTTCGTCATCCGCTGCGGCTTCCAAGGGCGGCTCGGGGTCCAAGCTGGCGTCCATCAAGGCCCGCGGCGCGCTCAATGCGGGCGTCAAGAAGGACGTCCCGGGTTACGGGTATTACGATCCCGCCGCGCGCGCGTACGCGGGAATGGAGATCGACCTGTGCTACCAGGTTGCGGCGGCCGTCTTCGGTGTGGGGTATGAGGAGGCGCGCGAGCGCGAGCTCGTGGCGTTCACCGATGTCACGCCCAAGACCCGCGGGCCGCTCATCGACAACGACCAGCTCGACATCGTGTGCGCTACCTATACCATCACCCCCGAGCGGCGCGAGAGCTGGGACTTCTCAACTGCCTACCGCACCGATTACGTTGGGCTCATGGTCAAGAGGCGCAGCGGCTTCAGGCGCATCGCCGATCTCGACGGCAAGATCATCGGCGTGAGCCAAGGCGCGACCACGCAGGGACTCATCGAGCAGATGCTCGCAGATGAGGGCATCGAGGCTTCGCCGGAGTTCCTGGCGTTCTCCGGATACCCCATCATCAAGAGTTCCCTCGACGCTGGCAATATCGACTGCTTCGCCATGGATCGCTCGACGTTGGCCGGCTATATGAATGAGACGGTCGAGCTGCTCGAGCCCGAGGTGAAGTTTGGTGAACAGCAGTATGGCATTGCGACGAAGAAGGGCAGCGACCTGTCCGCCGTCGTCGACCGGTGCGTGATGGACTGCGCCGCGAGCGGTTGGCTCGATGCCGAAATCGAGAAATGGGGGTTGGTGTAGATGCTCGAGGGCCTGTTCGATCCAAAGCGTTGGGCGCTGACGTTCGCCAACATGGGGCCGTTTTGGGAGGGCTTCGGCGTGACTCTCAGGGTCGTCGCCTCCGGCCTCGCCCTCGCGTTGCTGCTGGGCACGCTGCTCGGCGTCTTCTCCACTTCCCGTTCTCGCCTCCTGCGCGGTGCGGCGCGCATCTACGTCGAGTTCTACCAGAACACGCCGCTGCCCGTGCAGGTGCTGTTCATGTATATGGCCGGCCCTCAGTTCCTGCAGATGGTGACGGGGGCGGCGCAGCCCGTCCGCATCGCCCCGTTCGCGCTGGGCGCGCTCGGTGTGGGGCTGTACCATGCGGCCTATGTGGCCGAAGTCATCCGCACCGGCATCGAGGCCGTGCCGCGCGGCCAGATGGAGGCGGCGCAGAGCCAGGGGTTCTCCCGTGTGCAGACCTACGCCTACATCATCTTGCCCCAGACGTTCAAGATCATCCTTCCGCCCTTGTGCAACCAGGCGCTCAACTTGGTGAAGAACACTTCCGTCCTGGCGCTCGTGGCCGGCGGCGACCTCATGTATCGCTCCGATAACTTCGTGAGTCTGTATGGGTACCTGCAGGGCTATATCGTCTGCTGCCTCATGTATTTCGCCATCTGCTTCCCGATCGCGATGCTGGGCCAATGGCTCGAGCGGAAAAGCAAGGAGCGTCCGCGCGCGAAGGTCATCCCCGGTGTAACCGACGGACTCGATGAGGGTTCCACCGCGAGGACCGTTTACGGAAGGGAGGTGTAGCCGATGGAGATCTTCAACGCGACCAATCTCGTCTACATCTTGGGCGGCTTCGTCAAGACCATCGAGATCTCGGTGCTTTCCATCGCCTGCTCCATCGCGGTGGGCACGGTGCTCGCGCTCGTCAAGAGTTATGGTCCGAGGCCGTTGCGCCTACTGGTCTCCGCTTATATCGAGTTGTTCCGCTGCACGCCCAATCTGCTGTGGATCTTGTTCATTTACTTCACCGTGCAAGGGATCGACATCCTCATCTCGACACTCGCATTCACGCTGTTCACGAGTGCGGTCATGGCCGAAATCGTGCGCGCCGGCTTGAATGCGGTCCCGGTGGGGCAGTTCGAGGCGGCTCGCAGTCAGGGGTTCGGCTTCATCGCGTCGATGCGCTACATCATCTTGCCGCAGACGTTTCGCACCATCACGCCGGCGCTGTTTGGCCAATGCACCACGGTGATCAAGGACAGCTCCTACCTGTCCGGAATCAACGTCGCCGAGTTCATGTACACCACCAATGTCGTGATGGCCCATGCGGTCTCGCTCGACCAGGTGCTCTTGTTGTACGGGTTCGTGTTCGCGCTGTATTTCTCTCTCAATTTCGGCATCTCGCTGTTGGTCCGACGCCACCAGCGCAGCATCGCCTCTGCATAGGCCCAGGCGCGCCGTCGGCCCGGATGGGGCTGGCGGCGCGGTCTCTCCCGGCGGGGCCCGCCCCGCGTCTTCGATCGTTCGTCCCGACCCAGTAGTGTCCGGAGGTAGCAATGGGGTTTTTGAAAGACATGCATGAGCGCAGGATAGCGGCGGCCCAAGAGGCTCGGGCCGGGCAGCCCGTCGTGATCACCATCGCGCGCGATTATGGAGCCGAGGGGCATGAGATCGGAAAGATGCTCTCCGTCGAGCTCGGCATACCTCTGTACGATAACGAGCTTCTCGTTCGCTCCGCCGATCGCGCCGGTGTGGCCCTTAACAAAGCCGCGGTGTACGACGAGCGCATGGCCGCCGAGGTCATGGCGTTCCTGCCCGACCGCGTGGACTCGCGCACCATCTCGGATAGGCTGTTCAAGGCGACGAGCCAGGTGATCGTCGACTTGGCGGCCACGCGCAGCTGCATCATCGAGGGGCGGCTGTCCGACTATCTGCTGAGGAACAACCCCAATCACATCGCGGTTCTCGTGACCGCCCCGTTCGACGAGCGCGTCGAGATCGTGCGGGCCAAGCGCGGGCTGGACAGGCGGGCGGGCGCGAAGCTCGTGCGCGAGATGCAGCGCGCCCGCGAGGCGTTTTACAAACGCTATTCCGCAGGGAGATGGAAGATGACGGATGGCAAAGACATCGTGGTGAACCGTGCGAAGCTCGGACGCCAGGGATGTGTCGATGTGATTGCGGCCGCGTATCGGTTCAAGATCGCCGAATCGGGCCGGGTTGCTGCCCTCGGATCTCCCGATAGTCCATCCGATCAGATATCTTAGTCTGAAACACTTAGATTTAGTGATAAGAAGACACTTAAAATTATCGTGAAGGTGAATAGGATGGCGCGCCGCGGGCATAACTGATATGTCAAGCAACGGCGCGCGTCCAATGGGGCGCCCGCAAAGCGTGAAGGTACATTGCTCCACGCGCATCTCGAAGGAGTGATCGAGTATGGCAATGGTTCCGTATCGTCAGGGTTATGGCGTTCTTCCCGTGCCCGGCAATTCCCTGTTCGATATCTTCGACGATATGATGGATATTCCTCGCGCGGCGCTCGCGGCCAAGGCGTTTCCCATCGATGTCGAGGACAAGGGCGACGCGTATGAGGTGAAGGCGTATCTTACCGGCGTCACCAAGAACGACCTCGATGTCGAGCTCAACGAGGGACGCCTCTCCATCTCCGTCAACGTTGAGGAGAAAGAGGAGGACAAGGGCAAGAATTATCTGCAGCGTGAGTTCACGGCGTATGCGGCTACCCGCGGCGTGTATCTCAAGGATGCCGCGAGCGAAGGCCTCTCGGCCACATTCGCCGACGGGGTTTTGACCGTCACGGTTCCCAAATTCGTCGAGAAGAAGAACGTCACCAAGATCGCGATCGACTAACGCCGAGCGCTTTCCAATCGAGCCCCGATGCCCATGTGGGTATCGGGGCTCTTTCATGCCCCCCCTCCCCGCGCGACCCTTCGTAACAGGGTGGGGCGGGATGGTCGCTCCCCGGCTTTTTCGCGCGCGGAATTGTGAGCAAAAGTATGTGCTAAAGCTTGACCCATTTGCCGTAGATACGGCAAATGTTGTGGTAGAACGCCTTATATGCTGACGATACACTATGTTGCGCAAAATGCACACCCAGAGGGAGAGGTTCAGCATGGCTGCGGAAACCAAGGAATTCAAGAGCTATCTCGCAAGCAAATGCATCGTCGGCTACGGCATCATCAACGGCATCGTCAACGCGGCGATCTTCTTTGGCATGAATGCCTCCGACCCCAACGTAACCTTTGCGGCCGGCAAGGTCGTTGAGGAGATCGTTCTCACCGGCGCCTTGCTCGGCTTGATTCTGACCTGGTGCGTCGTTCCGCTCACCAAAATGGACCTTCGCAAGAACGTGTACAAGGCGGATGCCGAGCGCGACGGCATCATCGCGAAGCTCCCTGGCGGGGCCTTCACCCTGTCCATTCCCGTGGGAGTTATCGCAGCCGTGGTCTCCGGCGCCCTGGCCTGGGTCTTCAGCATGGTCCTTCCCATGCCCCTCACGCGCACTGGGATGATGGTCTTCAAGGGCTGCATGTGCGCCATCGTCGGCGCCTTGTCCGGCTACATCGTCGTCACCCGCACCACCCAGGGATTTGCATCCGAATCCAAGTAGCGTGCCCGGACGCGCCGCCCCGATGAATGAGGCGCGCCGCTCAAAGAGCGATGAATCCAATGCACCCTTTTCGTGGCCTCCCGCTCGCCCTTGGCGTGCGGGAGGTTTTTCGCTGCATATGGAAGAAGCCGACCGACATGGGAAAATGACGACACTTTGCCGTTAATACGGCAAACGTCCTGCTGGTTAGTTTATGTGGACGGGCGTATTCTCGGGACGATTCGAACGCCTGGCACACCGGCCTTGTGCGTCTCCGCGGAAGCGAAGGGGAACTGATCCGCAGGGGAGGGGATGAGCACGGTCGGCTTTGGGCGTATCAGACGTGGGAGGTAAGGGGCCTTCCACATGAAGAAAGGAAGATGCTATGGCGTCTACTGCAGCCAAAGGGGAGGGGAAGGACAAATTCCTCGTCCTGCCCATCCTTGTTCTGATTCTCGCCCAGATGGGCACCACGGGCGACAACGGCGCGCTTTCGCTCGCCGCGACCGCCCTCACCCAGGACCTCGGTGCCACCGTCGCCGATATCCAGCTTGCAAACATGGTCTACTCCCTCATGGCCGGCGCCTTCATGATCGCCGGCGGCATGATGGGCACCATCATCGGATGGAAGAAGAACTTCCGTCTCGGCGCGCTTCTCTGCGCCGCCGGTGAGGTTGTTCTCGCCGTGGCTCCGAGCATGGCCGTCTTCATCTGGGGTGGCCGCACCCTCGTCGGCTTCGGCGCCTCGTTCATGATCCCGTCGGTCCTGGGCCTCGTTCCCAAGATCTACCACGGCAAGAACCGTGTGCTGGCCTTCGGCTGCATCGGCGCCGCATCCGGCCTTTCGGCCCTGCTCCCGCTGCTGCTCTCCGTGGTTCTGATGGCCTTCGGCATGCGTGTCACCTTCTTCGCCCTCGCCGCCTACTTCGCCATCGTCTTCCTGCTCTCTTTCAAGCTCCCCGAGATCGAGCAGAATGACGGCAAGCTCAAGTTCGACGGCATCGGCGTTGCCCTCGCCGCCCTCGGCCTCTTCTTGTTCCTCGTCAGCGTCTCTCGCACCTCCGCCTGGGGCCTCATCGAGCCCTTCGCGGCTTGCCCGTTTACCCTCTTCGGCATCTCCCCCTGCCTGCCCATGGCCGCCCTCGGCCTGGTGATCCTGGCCGTCATGGTCAAGGTCGAGAAGGGTGTCGAGGAGAAGAACGGCTTCGCTCTGCTCCCGCAGTCCTTCCTCAAGACCCCGCAGGTGCTCGCCGGTCTCGCCGCCTCCGCCATCACCTTCTTCTTCATGGGCGTCCAGTCCATCCTGATGGCTCCCTACCTGCAGCTCGTCGCCGGTTGGAGCCCCGCCATCGTCGGCGTGCTGTCCATCGTCGTCGGTATCCCGACCTTCGCCTTCTCCATCGGCATTCCCAAGTGGATGCCCAACGCCAGCCCCCGTCGCGTCATCGAGGTCGGCTACATCGTCCTTGCCGCGGCCCTCGGTGTCATGGCCTTCTCCGTGACGCTCGACTCCGCCTCTCTGCCCGGCATCGTCGTCGGCTGCATCCTGGCCGGATCCGGTGCGGGCATCGTCTCCGCTCATGCCAACAACGTCGTCGCCCTTGCCGTGAACGAGCGCGACGCCGCGCAGTCCGGCGGCATCCAGACCACGATGCGCAACGTCGGCCAGGCCATCGGCATCGCCCTGCTCGGCGCGGTCATGCTTTTCGGCATCACCAACAACGTGATCGATGGCGCTAAGAACGACGATCGCATCTCCGAGGCCACCGTCGCCGCCATTTCCGAGCGCAATATCGACCTGACCTCCGACGACGCCTTCCGCGCCTCCATCGAGGACATCCCCATGTCTGAGACCGAGCGCGATGCGCTGGTCGAGGTCAACGCCAAGGCCCGCTTCAATTCCACCCGCATCTCCTACGGGGTGGGCGCGGTCATCATCCTGCTCGGCCTGCTGACCACTCCCGCCATCAAGACCTTCAAGAAGGAAGAGGCGTAAATCGTCATGAAGAAGCTGTACTTCAACGGTGACTTCCTGCCCATGACGGGCGAGGGCGACTCGTTCGAGGCCCTCGTGGCCGAGGATGGCGTCATTGCCTTCACCGGCTCGCTCGCCGATGCCCGCCCCTTCGCCGCCGATGCCGAGGAGATCGATCTCTCCGGGGCTTGCCTGATGCCCGGCATCATCGATCCGCACAGCCATATCGCCGGTTCCAACCAGTATGTCGTGGCCGCTCAGCTCGATGGCTGCACGAGCTTCGATGACATCGTGGAGGCCATGACGGCCTTCGGCGAGAAGAACGCCATCGGTCCCGACAGCGTGATCATGGGCGTGGCCTACGATCAGAACTCCCTGGTCGAGGAGCATCATCCCAATCGCCATGTGCTCGACCGCGTCTCCACCGAGATCCCCTGCCTGGCCATCCACGCCTCCAGCCACATGCTGGTCGCCAACACCAAGCTTCTTGAGCTCGCCGGTATCACCGCCGAGACCCCCGATCCCGAGGGCGGGCGCTACGGCCGCGAGGCCGATGGCGTGACGCCGGATGGATTCTGCGAGGAGCCCAACGCCATGTGGCCGGTCTTTGGCCAGGTTCAGCCGCGCCAGAAGTTCGACATGGACAAGATGATCCTGCAGATGCAGGACGTCTATCTGGAGCATGGCATCACCACCTGCCAGGAGGGCGCCACCACGGCCGATTACGCCGCCCTGTTCGCGGGCATGGCCAAAAAGGGCCTGCTCAAGATGGACGTCGTGAGCTATCCCATGCATGGCGAGGATGTCGACAAGATTTTGGCCGACCATGCCGAGTTCGACTCCCAGGAGTACACGAACCATTTCCGCTTCGGCGGCCTGAAGATGTTCTTTGACGGTTCCCCGCAGGGTCGCACCGCGTGGATGAGCGAGCCGTATACGCCCGGTGACGAGGGCGAGGGCTATTGCGGTTACGGTACCATCTCCGACGAGGATGCGTACGACTACATGCGCAAGGCCATCGACGGCAATCATCAGCTGCTCGCCCACACCAACGGCGACGCCGCCGCCGACCAGTACCTGCGCGTGTACAAGCGCGCGCTCGAGGATTCGCCCAACCCGCACAAGCACGAGCTGCATCCGGTCATGGTTCACTGCCAGACCGCCCGCCGCGATCAGTACGAGAAGATGCCGGAGATCCACATGATCCCGACCATCTTCACCAACCACATCTGGTATTGGGCCGACGTCCACCTGAAGAACTTCGGGCCCGAGCGCGGTGGCCGCGTCTCGGCCGTCCGCGATGCCCTCGACTTCGGCCTGCGTCCGACGTTCCACACCGATTGCCCGGTGCTGCGTCCGAATCTGTTCGAGAGCGTGTGGTGCGCGGTCAAGCGCGTCACCAAGAACGGCGTCCAACTGGACGAGTCTCAGAAGATCTCCGTCTACGAGGGCCTCGAGTGCATCACCAAGAACGGCGCGTTCCAGTACGGCGAGGAGGACCGAAAGGGCACCCTCGAGATCGGCAAGCTCGCCGACTTCTGCGTCGTGGAGCGCAACCCGCTCAAGGTCGATATCGATGACCTGCGCGACCTCAAGGTCCTGCAGACCATCAAGGAGGGTGAGGTCGTCTGGGAGGCATAAAGCCATCCGTGCGATCGCGCTTTTGAGCCTGCGAGCTCATCTGAAAAGACGCCTGGTGCCCTGCGCGCCAGGCGTCTTTTTGTCCTTGGGCGCATCTCGGATGAGGACGGGAAAAAGAGGCTACAGCTCTGCGGGGGCGAGACCGGCCGCCGTCAGCTTGCGTCGGAAGGTCTGCGAGAGCGCGCCCAGCGCGCGTTCGTCGGAGGTCGACACGGCGAGCACGGCGGCATGGGTAAGCCGTGTGCGGCGGAAGGGGATCTGCGCATCTATGGAGAAAAGCGCGCTCCCGGTGCGCCCCGCCTCGTGCGAGAAATACGTCAGGATGAGTGTGCTTTCGCAGGTAAATGAGCACATCTCGAAGATTTTGCGGAAATCCTCGTCGGTGCCCGCCCATAGATCCTCCTCGATGAGCGCGCGATGCAGCGCATCTCGGAGTGATTCGCCCTCCATCTGGGGCAGCTCTCGCGCTCGGGGGTCATCGTCAATGGGCCTGTCGCCCTGCGCGCGATGCTGCGCGATGGCGAGGATGGTGTCGTTGATGTAGCGACGGTCGAGCTCGGTGATCGCGCTCGAGATGACCGCGACGGGCATGGCCGTCTCGATCGGGTCGAAGGAGATGAGGAAGTCAAGCCCATCGAGCGCGGCGCTCCCGCTCTCCTCCTCGCTTTCGGGAATCACGCGGGCGATGCGGATGAACGGCAAGAACCGCTCGATGCGGTCTCGAGCGAACAGCACCTGTTCGACACCGCAGTTCACCACGAGCCCGGCTCGCCAGGTATCGCTCACCGCGATGCCGTCCATGAAATCGAGCAGCAGCATGGCGATGCGCGTGAGGTCGGTCTCGTACAGGTCGACCGCGGAGAGGCTCGGCGTGTCGCGCATGATCTGCACGAGGCGCATGAACAGCGTCATGTTCTCGAACCGCACGGTCCATGAGATCTCGGACGGCAGGTCGATCGCCCGATCGAGTTTGCGGTGCGTGATGCCCGCCTCGAAGAGCATGGCGAGGGGTTTGCGCAGATGGGATGCCGGACGCGTGCCGTATCGATCGGAAAGCGCGCGGAAGAGGTCGTCGGCGAGATGGGCCGATTCGCGGTCGGGGGTGTAGGTGTCTTGGAGGTCGGGCGTCCAGCGGCGGGCGGCGACCGAGAAGAGCTCGATGACGACGGCCTTCTCACCCGATTCCAGGGATATGCCGTAGTGGTTCTCGATGCGGCCGAGCATGGCGGCGAACGCGGGGGGAATGGCGGAGGCGCGCGCGGGGACGCTCTTGCCCTTGCGGATGCGCAGTGTCATGACCTGCAGGTAAATGGCCAGCTCATGGCGGGCGTTATCGGTGAGGGGGCAGTCGAGGGCACGTTCCATGGCTTCGATCTCGTCGAAGAGGAATCGGCGGTCTTCGCCGAAGAGCTGGGGTTCGACACGGCGCTTCATAGCGGTGGGGGCGAGTTCGAACAAGCTATGCGTGACGAAGAACCGGATGTGCTCCTCGGGCCCCACCACGGTGAGGCGATGCCCGCGCTCGATGCGCGCGCCATAGGGATAGAGCATGTCGTTCCAGGCGCGGATGTCCTCTTGGGCCTGCTGTTTATTGGTGAGGATGGCTCGGGCGAGGGACTCGACCGTGTAGTCGCCGTTGTAATCGCAGATGAGCAGAAGTATGCCGCGGTAAAACCGGTCGAGTGCGGGGTCCATGGCGAGCGCGCGCTCCTTGACGAGCCCGAAGATGCGCTCGCATTCCGCGGGGCTCGGGTTGAGTCGGATGCCCGTTCCCCGCTTGGAGGCGGTGCGGGCGGCGAGGCCGTTCTGCTCGAGGAAGGCGTTGATGGCCGCGATGTCGTTGCGTACGGTTCGCTCGGAGCACGCGAGTTCTCCTGCGAGCGTTGCGGTGGGTATATAGCTCGTGGTAGACACGAGGGTCTTGAGGAGGTTCGCCTGTCGGCGATTGATGCTCATGGCTTGTGCGCCCCCCGATGGTCGCGACTGCGGTTGCCGGTGTTGCGAAATTTGCCGCATATCAGGCAAACTCGCTGCACATAGATGGTAGCGATATTCATATGATGAAGATACCTACTTTTTCGTTATGGCGTGAATAAAGCGCCATTGGATGGTGATGGACATGAGTTCCACGTGCGCGTGCGAGGATCGGGTCGAGGTGGCACGGGGGCGGGGCGGATCCGCCGGCTCCAAGGCGATGATCTCCCTGGCGGTCCTGGCGCTGGCACAACTGGGCGTCTCCGCCGACAACGGGGCGTTTTCGGTCGCGATGTCCGAGATGATGCGCGTATTCGGATGCTCGGTCGCCGATGTGCAGCTGGCCAATACCGTGTACTCCCTTATGGCCGGCACCTTCATGCTGACCAGCGGCCTGCTCGGCCTGATAGTGGGGTGGCGACGCACGTTCGTGGGCGGTATGGCGCTCATGGTCGTCGGCGAGATCGTCACCGCGCTCGCGCCCGCGGTCGAATTGCTCATCTGGGGCGGTCGTCTCGCGGTCGGTGTCGGCGCGAGCCTGGTGATCCCCTCGGTTCTCGGTATGGTTCCGCTGCTATTTGAAGGGGATAAGCGCAAGCAGGCCTACGGCGTCATCGCGGGCTCTGCCGCCCTGGCGACCATCGTTCCCATCCCGCTCGGCATGCTCGTGGACAACTTCGGCTTCCGGTTCACCTTCGGCGTGCTCGCCGCCCATTTCGGCGCGCTCGTCGCCGCGAGCTTGGCGCTGCCGGCCTCCCAGCCGTGCGCATCCAAGAAATTCGACCTCGTCGGGGCGACTCTCGCCTCGGTGGGCCTGTTCGCCGTGATGTTCGGCTTGTCGCGCATCTCCGCTTGGGGCGTGGTCGACCCGCTGCCCACCGCGCCGTTTACCATCTTCGGCCTCTCGCCGGCGCCGTTCATCGTCATCGCGGGCGTGGCGCTGCTCATCGCGCTCATCCCGGTCGAGTCGTGGACGGAGCGCGTGCGCGGCGTCGCCATTCTGCCCGCTAGCTTTATGAAGAGCGCGCAGGTTCGTTCCGGCGTCGTGGCGATCGCGCTGCCGTTTTTCTACATGGGCGCGCAGGGTCTCGTGGCCACTTCGTTTTACCAGCTCGTGGTCGGTCTCGGTGGTACCAGCACGGCGCTTTTGGGCATCGTTTCGGGCGTGCCGATGCTCGTGCTCGCCACGGGCATCCCCCGCAAGTTCCCGAAGGCGAACTCCTTGCTCGTGGTCCGTTGCGGCTACATCGCCATCGCCCTCGGCGCGGTTATGGGCGCCTTTGGCGTGCGAGGCTCCGAATTGACCTCCACGATGGTCATCGGCACGCTGCTGGGCGGAGTCGGCGTCGGTATGGTCAACTCGCAGGCGAACAACCTCGTCGCCTCCGCCGTCCCCGCGCATGACGCGCAGCAATCCGGTGGCATACAGGGCGCGGCGCGAAACCTCGGTCTCGCGCTCGGCTCGGCCGCCATGGGGTCGGTCATGCTCATTGCGGTGAACATGGGCCTCGACGCGCGCGTGGAGTCGATGGCGGCCCTCGATGAGCCCGTTCGCACGGCGCTCGAGCAGACGGTCTACACCTATGAGGGCGACTCCGCCTTCGCCGCCCGCATGGAGGGCCTGGGCGTTGCCGGCCCCGACGCCGAAGACCTGATCGTGGCCAACCATGAGGTCCGCGCCAACGCCGGCGCCATCGCGATGTCGACCGTCGCCATGTTCGCGGGACTCGCCCTATTCACCACGTTTCCCAAAAGACCCGAGGTGGTGACGGGAGAGTAGCGGGTCCGCATGGCGTGACGCCGCGCGAGCCCCGTCGCCCGTGCATCACGGGATGGAGAAGGGGCGATTCTGGCCGGCGGGCCGGATGCGGAGGTCGACGGCGCCGCCCGGGCGCTTGAGCGTGGCGCTCGAACCGAGCTCGTTGTCGAGTTCGGCGCCCAGGGCTGCGGCGAGTGCGCGCACCGCCAAACTCGGGCGGTTGTTCTCCTGGGAGATGTGCATGGCGACCACATGCTCCGTCCGTTCGCTCACGAGGGCGGTCAGGGCCTCGGCGGCTTGCGCGTTGGAGAGATGCCCGCGATCGGAGGCGATGCGTTCCTGCAGGTGGCGCGGATAGGGGCCGCAACGGAGCATGTGCGTGTCGTGATTGCTCTCGAGCGCGAGGATGCGCGCGTCCGCCAGCAGCTCCATGGCTCGTGGCGGCAGCATGCCCGTATCGGTGGCGTAACCGATCGCGTCTCCCGAGCACGAGAAGCGAAACCCCACCGGGTTCACCACGTCGTGCGAGGTGGGAAAGGTCTCGATGCGCACTCCTGCGACCTCGAGGGCGTCGCCGGGGGCGAAGGTCTCAAAATCGAGGCAGTTGAGATATTTGCGTCCATCCACCGTGCCTTTGCTGGCGAACAGGGGCCCGTTGAAGATCTTGACCCACACGGAGACGCCGCTCACGTGGTCGGTGTGCTCGTGCGTGAGGATGAGCGCCCGCACATCGCGCTCGTCGAGCCCCAGCTCGTGCATGCGGTCGAGGACCTTGCAACGCGCGAAGCCGTTGTCGATCATGATGAGGCCTTCGGGGCCCTCCACCAGTGCGCAGTTCCCGCGCGAGCCGCTGCCGAGGATGTGCAGGTGCAGGACGTGTCCGCGCTCGTCCCCGGTGCTCGTGTCCGGTTTTCGCAGTTCGGCTGGGGATGCGTTTGCAGAGTGGGTCATGCCT
This sequence comes from Collinsella sp., assembly GCA_020025115.1. GTDB lineage: Bacteria > Actinomycetota > Coriobacteriia > Coriobacteriales > Coriobacteriaceae > Collinsella. The sequence continues at coordinate 21,411 of JAHHSP010000006.1, forward strand.
GGTCCAATCAGTACAATACGGGGTGGATGAGATGAGCGCGCCGCATACGGTGCCGCGCGCATGGATAGACGGGACGAAGCGCGTCCCGTCGTGAAAGGCGGCACATGCCAACGGTTTCGCAAAGGTACGGGTCCGGGCGTGCGCCATTCGCGCATGCGGCGCCCGAGCGGGAGCGGGTCTCCGCGGCGCCGGTGGTCCTCATGGTATCAGGAGGCGCGGACTCAACGGCGTTGACGTTGATGGCCTGCACCGGAGAACTCGACATCGACGAGGGGCGCGGTTGCGCCCGCATCGCCCGTGAGCGGCTGCACGTGCTGCATGTGAACCACCATCTGCGAGGAGATGCCTCCGATGGTGATGAGGCATTCGTGCGCGACCTATGTGCGCGCCTGGGGCTGCCCCTGTGCGTGGAGCACGCGTACTTCGCCGATTTGGGCGGGCGCAACCTCGAGGCGGCCGCGCGTGATGCGCGCTACACCGCCGCCCGCCGCTATGTGCGCGAGCTCTCGAGGCAATCCGGCACGCCCCGCACGGCGGCCCGCATCCTCACCGCGCATACGGCGAGCGATCGCGCGGAGACGTTTTTCATGAACGCCATCAAGGGCTCGGGCGCCGCGGGCCTTTCGAGTATCCCGCGACGTCGCAACATCATCGTTCGCCCCCTGATGGACCGCACGCATGGGGAGCTCGTGCGCTATCTGAAGGTCGCCGGCCAGCCCTGGCGCGAGGACGAGAGCAATCAAGATACGACCTATTTGCGCAACTTCGTGCGGCACCGCTTGATGCCGCTGGCCGCCGAGCGCAATCCGGGCGTGGCGCGCAGCGTGGGGGCGGCCTGCGACATCCTGGGCGATGAGGACGCCTTCATGTCCCAGCTCGCCGCCACCGCGCTGCGAAGCTGCACGCGACGCGAAGGGGCGGGGCTCGTCGTGCTGGACGCAGCCCGCCTCGCCGCGGCCGAGGTGGCCGTCGCCCGTCGCATGGTGCGCCAGGCGGTGAAGAGGATCGCGCCGGAGGCCCGTTTGGAGATGCGCCATGTCGAGGCGGTGCTCGCCTGCGTGGCGGCGGGGGAGGGCTCGGTCGCCCTGCCCGAGGGCGTCGACGCGCGCATCGAGTTCGGCACGCTCTCCTTCCGCACCCCTATCGAGCGCGAACGCGCGGCGACCGGCTGGCTGTCGGTTCCCGGCTCCATGGCCGTCGCGGGCGGTCGGGTGCTTGAGAGCGCGTTCGTCCGCGTCCCCGAAGGCCGCGACGCCGTCAGCCTGGCCCGCGTGCTCAGCGCCGAGGCGGTCGGTGGGGCGGTGGCCGTGATCGACGCCGCGGCGTTGGGATATGCGTCTCACGATTTGCGGCGCCTCGCCGAGGACCAGCGCTGGGGGGCCTCGTCCGCCCAGGGAGGGACGGACGACGTCCGCCTGTGGGTGGACGGGCCGGCCCCGGGTGACGTGATGTGCCCCCTTGGTATGCAGGGGCGCAGCAAGAAGCTCTCCGATCTCATCAACGAGGCCCGCATCCCGCTCGCCGAGCGCGCGGGCGTTCCGGTTGTGCGCAGCTCGCCGGGGGGTGCCATCGCATGGGTCGCGGGAGTTCGTGCGGACGAGCGCTTCAAGTGCACCCCTACTAGCTCTATGCTGGTAAAATTAACGATTCGTCCCGTTGGGGACGTGTAGCGCCCCCGAATGCGGGTATGCTTCAACCATCTAGTACGTGCATGCGAAAGGGAAGTCATGGAAACGATGCATCCTGATGTCGAGAAGGTCCTGTTCTCCGAGGAGGACATCGCGAATATGGTCGAGCGCCTGGGCGCTCAGATCTCGGAGGACTACAAGGGCAAGGACCTGGTCCTCATTGCCGTCCTGCGCGGCGCGGTCGTGTTCATGGGCGACCTGATGCGCGCCATCGACACCGACCTGGCCATCGACTTCATGGCCGTGTCGAGCTACGGCAACGGCACCAAGTCCTCCGGCACCGTGCGCATCATCAAGGACCTCGACATCGACATCAAGGACCGCGACGTCCTGATCGTCGAGGACATCCTCGACTCCGGACTCACCCTCAAATACCTCATGGCCAACCTCGCCAGCCGCGGTCCGGCCTCGCTGGAGGTCTGCACCTTCCTGTGGAAGGACGTCGAGGGCAAGCAGGCCGCCGTCGATCCCAAGTACGTCGGCACCCACTGCCCGGACGAGTTCGTAGTCGGCTACGGCCTGGATTACGCCGAGCGCTATCGCAATCTGCCGTATGTGGGCATCCTCAAGCCGGAGGTCTACGCGTAGCATGACCGACTGCAACGACGAGTGCATTTTGGGCGCCGCCACCCTCATGGCCGAGGATGGCGGCGCCGGTTCGAACGACCAGGCCCCTACGCCTGCCGGCGGCGCGAACGGCGGCTCGGCCGCCGGTGGCCCCAACCGTTCGACCGGCCCGACCCGCACGAACTACATCTACCTCGCCATCGCCTGCATCCTCATGGGATCCCTCTTCTGGAATCTGGGCCGTGGGGCGAGCCAGGGCGGCAAGTCCGCCGAGCTGGCCACAAGCGAGTTCGTGGCCGCCGTGGAGGCCGACCGTGTCGATGAGGCGACCTACACGGTGCTCGACGGTACGGTCGAGGGCGCCTATTGGCCCGAGGACAAGAAGAAGACCAAGGACAATCTCGAGCGGTTTTCCTCCACCTACGTGGGCTCCGACGCCCTGGCCGAACTCATGGCCGCCCATCCCAAGACCGTCTACAAGGTGGACACCGAGGATCCCGATATGCTGATGAACCTGGTGGTGGCGATTCTGCCCACCGCCCTGCTCATCTTCGTCATGTTCTACTTCATGCGCCGGATGACCGGTGCCAACAACAAGGCGCTGCAGTTCGGCAAGACGAACGCCCAGACGACCGAGGCCACGCGTCCCAATGTCAAGTTCAAGGACGTCGCCGGCATCGATGAGGCGGTCGAGGAGCTCGAGGAGGTCCGCGACTTCCTGGCCGAACCCGAGCGATTCCGCGGGCTCGGTGCCAAGATCCCGCGCGGCGTGCTGCTGGTCGGCCCTCCCGGCACCGGCAAGACCCTGCTTGCCAAGGCCGTCGCCGGTGAGGCGGGCGTGCCATTTTTCACCATCTCCGGCTCCGAGTTCGTCGAGATGTTCGTGGGCGTGGGCGCCTCGCGCGTGCGCGACCTTTTCAAGAACGCCAAAGAGCAATCGCCTTCGATCATCTTCATCGACGAGATCGACGCAGTCGGTCGTCAGCGCGGCGCCGGCCTGGGCGGTGGCCATGACGAGCGCGAGCAGACGCTCAACCAGCTGCTCGTCGAGATGGACGGCTTCGAGGAGAACGAGAGCGTGATCCTCATCGCCGCTACCAACCGCCCCGACGTCCTCGACCCGGCGCTGCTGCGCCCGGGCCGCTTCGACCGGCAGATCACGGTGGATCGCCCCGACGTCCGCGGCCGCGAGCAGATACTGCGCGTGCACGCCGCGAACAAGCCCCTCGACACCGATGTCAGCTTTGAGAAGCTCGCTCAGCTCACCGTGGGCTTTGCCGGTGCCGACC